>QMLJ01000084.1 GCA_003643935.1 Deltaproteobacteria bacterium
GATATGTTTTTTGATGTTGCCATGTTTCGATATCCCTTATACCTTCTTTTTTGCCCGCCGCCTTGTATCTTCTACCTTAGTATTTCTCTATGCCTTGCATTCCTTGTTGAGCTTCACTCCTCAACCCAACCTAGTTGTCTGTCCTGTTTCGTCTGTCGTCAGTTGCCAGTATTTAGTTGTAAAAAGGTATAATGTGCAGGGTAAAAGGAAGGTTCCCAGCATGTGCAGCCATATATCTCCACAATCGGCTGTAAATCCATCTGTTTACTCTCCTAACCTTTCACCTGTCTCCGGTCTTCTTGTACCCTCCACCCTATACCATAAACCCTATACCTTATTTTTTGCCTGACGCCTGGTTTTTTGCCTGGCGCCCGGTGCCCGGCGCCTGACGCCTGTTTTTTACTTTGTCCCTTTGTCCCTTGTCTTTAACCTTATACCCCACACCCTACACCTTATACCCTTCTCCCTGTACTTTCTACCTTCTCTTTATCCACCTTACAGGCGGCTTCCTCAGGTATCTTTCTGTGAATATGCTATCACTCAGGTTGATATCATATTTTATCTTTTTATACGTTATCAGGGTATTGCCCCCTGACTCGAGGTTTTCTGCCTTCATAAGGGTTATCGTAGGATACCCCTGTATTGTCTTTATGTTGCTACTTTCTATTACCTTGATCTTCTTGCCTCCAGAATAGTATTCTCCTTTTACTGGTATAAAATTGTCCTTCCTGATCCATACATTGTAATAGTCAAACTCCACGAACCTCTTGTCTTTGGGCACATTCTTTATTATGTAGTAGGTCTTATCCTGGCCTACCAGCGTGTGTACGTCTTCATCTATACCCCTGCCTGACACGTCCTCGTATACAAAGTCAGACCCGACAAAGCTTGATCTCTTGTCTGTTGCTGCTATCCTCCTCACAAGGTCCAGTGCAGGCAGGTACAACCACCTGTCGTCATCCCTGCCTGGGTGTTTCCATACCATGTATACCATGTCCCTAACGTCCTCAGGCTTGTAAAAATACACGTAGAATTTTTGTTCTCCACCTTCCTGTATGTCTTTTCTAAGTATGGTGAAGTCTCTTATCCTGGTCCTACCCTGCGCATCGGTTATGACCATGTGTACCTCGGCCATTCCGTCTTTCCCCGCATAGTAGGCTGCCTTGTTTGCTCTATCCACTATGGCATCAGCGCTTAGTGCAGCAGCATATGCCATGGTGGATAATAGCACGGACATTATCAAGAACATGAATGGTAAAAGTATCCTTTTTTTCATGGTTATCCTCCCTGGGATATCTTTTTTTTACCTAAGTCTCCTGCATACAATCAGGCTAAGTACAAAGATCACCCCTGCCACAAGGCCTATCTTAGTATAGGCCATAGTTGTGTACAAGAGGATATAGCTCACGCTAAGGGCTACCATTGCCCCGAACAGTATGCATTCTCCCTTGTAGAACAAGAAATGCTTATCTCTTTCAACATATACCAGTCTTGGGGACATGCTTATAAGAGATGGCAGTATGAAAAATGTTGCCAGGCTTGAAGAAAACATGATTGCCGCCATGAAGATTCCAACGGTCTGGTACGGAACCAAGGGCGCTGCAAGAAGAGGTAGGAAACCAACGGCTATGACAATTGCATTCCTCGCAATCGCTACACATGGGCCTCTAAAGGTGAATTTTGCGGTTTCTTGCCAATTTGCTGTTTTCTCGAAGAACACCCTGCTTCTCTGTATAAAGTGTATGGCAAAATCTATCGAGAGGCCCAGTGTCAGGCACGAAAGAACCGCAACAGGCATGTCGTAATCCTTGCCAACAATACCCAGAGATCCATAAATAAAGAGTATGGTCACGGTAAGTGGTGTCATGGATATGAGCCCCCTCAATGGAGACTTGAAAAGGAATGTCATCATGAAATATACGATGATGAAGCTACCAAGGAAGTTCCTTAGCATGCCCACTACCATCTTGTTTTGCCAGGCAACGTTTACATATGTAAGGCCTGCCCAATTGTATTTTATCTTGTATGGCGGAGGATTCTTGGCATAGAAATCATCGACTTCCTGGATAACCTTTTCCATGTCCTTGTTGTCGCCGCTCCTGAGTTGCAGCCAGATATTGAGCTTTGAGTAGTCTGGCGTCACGAAATGCCACAGGTCATCTGGTTTATGAGAATTCTGAAATGAAATGAGGCATTGGGCAACCCCTTCTTTTGTCTTTGGAATGGTATAGAATTGCCTGTTTTCGCTGACCAACTCGTAATAGACCTTTTTGACCACGTCAGCCAGTGACGTGCTCTTACCCACGTCTCCCTTTTCTTTAAGATAATCCTGTAGTTTCTCCACGTAGTGGAGCATGGCGGGTCTTTTGAATACCTCTGGCGTCTGGTCTTCTGACTGCATGACAAGATATGCCATATAGGTGCCTCCGAAGTGGGCATTCAGAACCCTGTCCGCAATCCTGATAGGATGACCCTTTGTAAACCACTTCACCGGGTTGTCATTTACCTGTATCCTGGAAATGCCCCATACAGAGATGGCGATTATAATAACCGTGAAAACGATTATCTCTTTCCATCTCTTGATGGTGAATGCACCCACGGGCTTTAGCACTTTCTCCAGACCCGAGGGCTTGCTCTCGGTATTGTCTGTGGCCATCTTTTTAACTGATTCTAGGTTCATGAGGGAGATGTAAGATGGTATGAAGGTCATGGATAGGAACCATGCAAGCATTACACCTGTAGATACGAATACGCCAAATACCTGTACCGGTGGGATCCTTGCAAGGGAGAGAGAAAGAAACCCAACCCACGTGGTAAGCGCTGCATACAGCATTGGAATGAATAAGGTATTAATGGATTCTATTATGGTCTTTCTCTTATCTCCTATTATTTTATATTTCTCATAGAACTCACTGAATATATGGATAGAACTCAGCACTGCTATAGGGATTAGAAATACAGGTATCATGGAGCTCATAATATGTACCGGATAACCCAAGCCGATCAATAGACCCATGGTTATTATAACAGTTATCATGGCAACTATCATGGGCGCTATTATAAGCCCGACTTTCCTGAAGAATATGAGCATTATTATGAATATTATCAGGCCAGCGAGCGGAGCAGATGTTGCCATCTGCACGAACATCTCGTGTCCGAACGTGTCCTCGGCAACGGGCAGACCTGTTATATAATACTTTTCATTCCCTTTGTACTTGGAGATTATCTTTCTTATCTCTTGGGAGACCCTGTAACTTATGCTCTTCTTGATAATGGGTACGTAGATACAGATTGCCTTTCCATCTTCAGAGACAAGTGTCCCGTAAAACATGGGGTTATCCATGATACGGTCCCTTAAATGTATTGCTTCCTTCTTGGTTTTAGGAGGCTGGGCCATCAGCCACCTAAACCTTACAGTCCCTATACCTGCAGATTCTATGTCATCCTTTGTTGCCGGTGACATAATCTCCCTTGCTATGACACCGTCAATCTTCTCTATTGACTTTGTTATATGGTATATCTTGGTAAGTGTATCTACGTTAAATACCCCATCAGGGTTTTTGCTGTTTACAATTCCAAGTACTACGTAATCATAGAGAGTGAATTCCTTTTTTGCCTGGTTATGGAATACCCTTACGAATTCATCCTCTGAGAGCATGTTCTCAGGGTCTGTATCCACCTTCATCTTGGGGTACTGGGCTATGGATAATACAGTGGCTATTATGGTGAGTGTGATTACTATCCATGGCCTGTCAACGGAGAACTCGATAATTCTCTTAAACATTGCATCCCCCGCTTTTATAAATTCTAGAGATTCTTATAACCATTGTATTTTGCCATATAAGATCATATCGTTTAATAGTATATACCTATATATATATAATCTTATATACTCATTATCTAACAAAGTCAAGGGTAAAAGAAAAGATGCTTTTTTAGGCGGGACCAAGATTCACGCCCTGGTCCCGATATTTTTAGCTAATTCCCTTAAAGCATTTCTCTACATGGTCTTGCGGCAGAGGTCTGCCGAAGAGATTTGCTACGAGTGTGGCTGCAATAGAGACAGGAAGAGCAACAACGATTGGATCTACCACGGTCCATATCGTACCTTGTGCCAGGGAATTTACCCCGAATAGGGCCTTGCACAGCAGTAAAGGCTGCGATTCCTTCAAGTGCACGAAGAAAATCCATATAAAGCTTGTGACAAACCCGGCAACAAAACCAGTTATGGCAGATAGCCTTGTAATCTTCCTGGAAAACAGTGCCCCGAAGTATATTGGCAGGAAGCTGGCTGCACACAGGCCGAAAAATATAGCTGTTCCCCTTGCTATTATGGCAGTACCACCTTCAAAGAATAAAGGCAGGCCCCAAGCCATGAACAGGCTGATTAATATAGTAACAAGTATACCCACCTGGGTTATGAATATGGGTTTGCCTTTTCCGTGGAAGGATTTTTCATAGATGTCCCTGCCTATGGAAGTGCCCATAGCATGAAATTGTGAGCTCAGGGTTGACATGGCTGCGGATAGGAGTGTTACCATGAATATAGCTGTGAACCACTGTGGCATGGCGGTCTTTATATACAGTGGTATAATATTATCCACCCTTTTATGCGCAGCTATGATGGATATGGTCTTGAAAGCGGGGTGATGGTAGAAATACACGTTGGAAAGGGAACCCACTATAAAAGCCACGCCTGTCATAACAATGATGAAGATTCCACCTACCAAGACAGCCCTGTTCAATTCCCTGTTGCTCTTTATAGTCATGAACCTGACAACGAGTTGTGGCTGTGCAAGAACACCAATACCAACTCCCAGTATAATCGTGGTGACAAGTATATACCAGAATTGCGAGCCAAACACCGGGAAGGATGTCCAACCCGTATGTCCCTTGGCTCCAAATATCTTTATGGCTATGGGTGCCATGTTGGTGAGTTCCTTGTGTGCAGTAATAAAGCCGCCCAGCTTTGTATATGTTATTATGAGAAGTATAAGCATGCCGATGAACATGACACTACCCTGGAATGCATCGGTATACATCACACCTTTGAGGCCACCCATGATCACGTATATTGCGATGATGGAGGTGAAGAAAAACAGGGCCGTGTTATAGTCGATGTTAAGTACCTCAGCTATGAATTTTGCTCCACCCATCAGGACAACACTGGCATAAAGGGGCATCCCGATAAAGATGACAAAACCTGATGCGCCCTGTAGGAACCTTGACCTGTAGCGTTCTCCAAGAAACTCGGGGAATGTATGTGCATTCAGATTCAATCCCATTCTCCGTGTTCTCTTGCCGAAGACGGTAAAGGCAATTAGTATTCCGACAAAGATATTCAGGAAAGTAAGCCAAAGCAGCCCCATGCCGAACACTGCTGCCGCACCACCGAAACCCACTATGGCCGAGGTGCTTATGAATGTTGCGCCATATGAGAGTGCCATGACATACGGATTAATCCCACGCCCGGCAACAAGGTAATCTGATGCCGTTTTTGTACCCTTGTATCCAAAGTATGCCAGGAAACCTATGACAAACAGGTAAATTATTATGACAGAGGTCAGGAATAATACATCCATTATCTTACTCCTAGTTTTATCTGCACGTTATTAGAGGGTCTCTTCTACTTCTTCCTCTTCCTTTGCCCACATCTGCTCTTCCTCTAACTCCTCCCTTGTTATACCGCCTTTGTTCCAGTTTATTATCCCATAGATTATGCATAGGACAGAGCTCAAGATCATAAGCCAGAAACCCAATGCCACCCAGATATCGCCTAGACCAAGCATGAATACCCCCTTTATATTATTTCTCAGTGTAGAACATTGTATAGTGTAGCCATTTCAACGTGAAGAACTTGAAAATAAAATATTATAATAGATCAGTCAAGTACTTGTATGTGGATATGTGCCGGCACACAGTCTTGACCTTTTAGGCTCTTTTTGGTAGTGGTTTGAAACATGCCAATATATGAATTTTATTGCGGGAAGTGTAATACTATATATAATTTTTTCTCCAGGACGGTAAACACGGACAAGGTCCCGTATTGCCCCAGATGCAAGGATGTCAAGCTTAAGAGAAAGGTGTCAATATTTGCAACCATATCAGGAGACAAGGGAGAGACCCAA
>QMLJ01000085.1 GCA_003643935.1 Deltaproteobacteria bacterium
TACATATGGCAAAATTCGAGGAAACATCCATGGGGGCTATTTTCCAGAACCGCGTACAAGAATACGGGGACAGGACACTGGTCATGTATAAGGACAGCAATGGTACCTGGAGAGAGATATCATGGAACGGGATCAACGAGATGGTGAGAAATCTCGCATACTACCTTATCTCAAAGGGAATACAGCCAGGTGACAAGGTGGCACTTTTCTCTCCCAACAGGTACGAGTGGTGGGTGGCTGACCTGGCGATTCTCTCCATAGGTGCAGTAAACGTTCCCATATATGCAACAAACTCAGTGGCAGAATGCTCATATATAATTGGAAACTCTGACTCAAAGACATGTTTTGCAGGCACGCGAGAGCACATGGAAAAAATTATAGAAGTAAGGAAGAACAACCCAAACCTCGGCGAGATAATAACGTTCGATAGTATCAATAACGGTATTGAGGGCGTGATCGACTTGAAAGAGGCAATGGAGCAAGGTAGCCACTATGAAAAAAAAGAAGAGTTCGAGGCAAGGCTCAAGCCAATAAAAATGGACGATACCGCGACAATAATCTATACCTCGGGCACAACCGGCAACCCCAAGGGAGTAATGCTAACCCACAGGAATTTCGTCTCTAACGTTAATCAGCTCTACGACGTTGATCCAGACTTCCTGAGTCCAGACCATCTCTTTCTATCTTTCCTACCACTCGCCCATGTACTTGAGAGGACGGTTGGTTACTATGCCCCGATCTTCTTGGGTAAAAAGGTCGCTTTTGCAGAAGACATCACCAAGCTGCTGGAAAACTTCCAGGAGATAAGGCCTACCTTCATAGTTAGCGTACCCAGGATATATGAGAAGGTACATGCAGGTATAAACGCCAAGGTTTCAGATGCCCCCCCTATGAAAAAGGCCATTTTCAACTGGGCCATGTCAGTGGCAAGGGACAACCTGCCCTACATATGCCGCAATAAACCCAGAAAGGGTATGTTTGCTTTTAAATACTGGCTGGCGGACAGGCTCGTATTCTCAAAGCTCAAGGAAACCCTTGGAATGGACAGGTTGCAAGGGGCTATATCAGGAGGTGGGCCCCTCTCTGTATCCGACGCAGAGTTCTTTTTAGGCATGGGCATAAGAATTCTGGAGGGTTACGGACTGACCGAGACAACACCGGTGGTAACAGGGAACAGGCCTACCTTCATAAAGCCAGGCACAGTGGGACCGGCTGTCAAGGATACAGAGATAAAAATAGCAGAAAACAGCGAGATCCTAATAAAAGGCCCGCAGGTGATGAAGGGCTATTATAAGAACGAGGAGGCCACAAAAGAGGCATTTACCGACGATGGCTTCTTTAAGAGCGGGGATACAGGTGTGATTGATGAGGATGGTTACCTGAAGATAACCGGTAGGTTAAAGGACATACTCATTACGTCAGGCGGAAAAAACATATCACCGCAGAACATAGAAAACAGCCTGCAGGCATCCACCTTCATAGAGCAAGTAGCTGTAATAGGCGATAACAGGAAGTACCTGTCAGCATTGATAGTACCTGCCTTCGAGACCCTTGAAAACTGGGCGAAAGACCAGGGTATACAGTTCAAGGATAGGAAAGATCTCATTTCCAACGAAAAGGTAATAAGGCTATTTGAAACAGAGATTGAGGACAAGACCAAGGATTTTGCAAGGGTTGAGCAGATAAAGAAGTTTAAGCTACTGGATTCCGAGTGGTCACAGGAGACGGGAGAACTAACACCCACCATGAAGCTCAAGAGGCGTGTGATCAACCAGAAGTACGCAGAAGAGATAGAAAGCATGTACCCGCCTGAGTAAGTGCTGGGATAGTAATTACGGAAAAAAAGGAATACAGGCCTGGCCACTGCTTGTTCATGGACGCCAAGGCGTGGCCAGGCTTTAGATAATAAATAATAGCAGAAACCTACCTTAGTAGCGTATTAAGGATAACAAATGAAGTGCAAGGCCATCATTTTTGATATGGACGGAACACTGCTTGACACCATTGAAGACATCGGTTCTTCCATGAATACTGTACTCAGAAGGATGGGTTTACCTGTCCACGATACCCTTACATACAAAACCCTGGTCGGGGACGGCATGGAGATCCTTGTGAAAAGGGCATTGCCCGAATCCATGCGAGACAAGGACACAATAAAATCTTGCCTTGATGCTATGAAGAAAGTGTACAGTCTGCATTGTCTGGACAAAACCAGACCATTCAATGGCATAGATCATTTGTTAGACGCCCTGGCCCAGATTGATATCAAGATGGCCATACTATCGAATAAACCGCACGACTTCACCGTGGCCATAAAGGATGCATTGCTAAGCAGGTGGCCTTTTGTTGCTGTTCTTGGAGTGAAAGAGGGCATACCCAGGAAACCCGATCCAAAAGGCGCCCTCCAGATAGCCAGGTTAATGGGAGTAAGACCTTCAGAGACTTGTTTCATGGGTGACACAGCCGTGGATATGAAGACCGCTAACAATGCTGGCATGTATGCAGTTGGTGTTCTCTGGGGTTTTAGAGGGATAAAGGAACTCAAGGATGCAGGCGCAAGATTGATTCTGGAAAAACCCATTGACCTAATGAGTTACTTAAAGAAATAACCATAAAAGACTAGTGCACCAGGATATATCTGTCCTTGTGGCCCAACTACTTGTCCATGGGCCTGGGCGACATATCCTACGTGTATCATGGACCCTGACCTATCAGGACGGAGATTGTCTCGCTCAGTTCCGTTAGATTAAAGGGCTTATTAAGTTTACCTATTACCAATGGACTCTTCATGAGCTTGGTATTACCCTCGTTTTCAAACGAGAATCCAGATGATAGTACAACCTTTACATCCATGTTCTCTCTTTCAAGCCTGTCAAGTGTATGCACGCCGTCTAGGCCAGGCATGATCATATCAAGGATAACCAGGTCAAAACCACCGTCTCTATTCAGTATGTCTATACACTCGTTTCCATCTTTTGCTGTGACAACATCGTAGCCCAGAAAGGATAGCATCTCCTCGCCAATACCCCTTATCATATCTTCATCATCAACCAGCAATATCCTTCCTCTGGAGGTGCCAACCTGTTTGTTGACATCTTTTTCATCCTGCTTGTGTGCTTTGGCAGGGTGCATGGAAGAGACAGGTAAAAGTATTGCAAAGCGGGTTCCAATGCCCTTCTCAGAGTATACAGTTACACTACCTCCTGCATTCTTCACCAGGTTATAAGTGATTGCCAGGCCAAGGCCGGTTCCTTTATTGGACCCCCTGGTCTTTGTTGTAAAAAATGGGTCAAATATCCTTGAGAGATCTTCCTTGTCTATGCCACAGCCATTATCTGTCACATCCAGCCGGACAAATCGGCCAGTTGAAGGCAACAAATAATGTTTCATAGTCTCCTTGTCCACCCGCACTTCCGATAGTGTGATCCCTATCCTCCCACCCTGCTTGTCTCCTATGGCATCCCTGGCGTTTACTATCAGGTTAAGCAATACCTGGGTAAGCTGGGTACGGTCCATGCGTACTACGTAATCCCCATCATCTTTTTCGAGTACAATCTCTATGTTTTTTGGTACTGATTTCGACGTGATCTGTATAACATCCGAGGCTGCATCACCGAGGTTTATGTCTTCTGGCTTACCATCGTGTTTCTTGGAGAATGTAAGCAGCTGCTGTACAAGATCCCTGGCCCTGCCGGTAATGTTTTCCAGGGTATCTAGGTACCTATGTCTTCCTTTATCATCACCACTAAGACGCAACATGCTTAGATTACCCATCATTACAGTCAGCATGTTGTTGAAATCATGGGCGAATCCACTTGCAAGTTCCCCTATGGTTTCCATTTTCTGGGCATGTATAAGTTTCAACTCCATGTCTTTTTTGTCTGTTACATCAACCGCTGTGAAGACTACACCCCCTTCTTGGCCTCCCTGTCCCAAATACGATAGCGGATATATGTTTACGCCAAAAACCCTCCTCGTATTTTCCAGTATCTTCTCCTCGGGTAGGTAGACGGCTTTTTTTGCCTTCTCCACATCCTCTATCACCTTCCTGTAACGTTCCATACGCGGATCAATGGAGTAGAAATCCTTGCCTTCAAGTTCATTCGTACCAAGCTCGAATACCTCTACACATATTGGGTTTGCCATTACAATCCTGTGGTTACTATCCAGGCATAGTATAAGGTTTGGGCTTGACTCTATGATGCTGTTCAGCCTGTCCTTAAGCCTAAGGATAGTGCCCTGCGCCTTTTTTATGTGGGTGATATCGTGGGCATTGTACTGTATTTCCATGATCCTGCTATCATCCCTTATGACACTACCACTTACGAGTATGTACATCACCTCGTCTGATTTTATGAGGGCCTTTAATTCTTTCCTGGGTTCCTTGCCATTGAGCAGGTCATTCCAGAAGCCTATATAATTGCCCCTACATCCTGGAGGTGCCAGTTTTAAAATGGATTCCCCTATGAGTTCCTCCCTGGAATAGCCTGATATCTCCAAGACCTTCCTGTTTACTCTCAGTATGTAACCTTCTGCATCGGTCGTTATTATCATCTCGTTTGCGTTCTCAAACAGGGATTCAAACCTTGTCTTTGCACTCTCGAGCATCTTCTCGGCCAGCTTGCGCTCGGTCACATCCCTTACAATACCTCTAAAACCTTCTGACCTTCCATCACTGCCTCTCACTAATGATACAGATGCCTCAATGTATCGTTTCCTCCCATCTTTTCTTATAATCTCCCAATCAACCCCCTTGGATGGCAAACCTGTCCTAAACACCATATTGAATACCTTATAGACATTTGACGCATTCTCCTCATCCATGAACTCTCTGTTGTTCATACCCATCATTTCCTCGCTGGAATATCCTAGTATGTTTGAGAGTGCATTATTGAAAAAAGTAAGGTTACCTGCCAAGTCCACCTCGTAATAACCGTCTTCAATGCTCTCAAGTATGGTCCTGTATTTTTCCTCGCTTCTCCTGAGCGCATTCTCCATACGCTTTCTTTCCGTAATATCTGTTGCAAGACCATAGAAACCCGTAATATTACCTCTCGCATCCTTAAGAGGATACACGGAATTCTCTATTGCTACACTTGTTCCATCTCTTCTCAAGATCTCGTATTCCAGGTGAAGAGGCTCTCCTGTCTGATACACCTGGTGAAAGACATCAAACACCTTTTTTGCGGTCTCATTGCTCATGTATTTCTTGTAGCTGGTGCCCAGTCCTTCCTCCTTGGAATAGCCTACCATGCGTGCTATTGAGCTATTGAGAAAGATAAAGTCACCCTTGAGATTTACCTCGTAGTAACCCTCGTGAAAGTTATCTATTAGTCTGTTAAACTTGTCCCTGTTTTCTTTGCCTTCCATAACAAGGGTTATTTTTCGGAATTACTTGTCCACGGCTTTAATAATCCATCCAGGACATACAAAAAAGGCCTGACGTGTTATTATCTATGATTATCAAAAAAAAGGGGGCAAGGAGAGCCCCCTAAACAGGTGTGAATGCAAGTGGGTATAATGCTTCTTTTATGCTTTTTCTCGACCCTTATGCCTCGAGTAAATCCTTCCTCGTATCCCAAGTTAGGGGCGTACCCCTTGGAACATCCTCATCAGGCTCAGGATCTCTACCTGGATAGATAAGGTCCATGGTAGTTATATGTCCACCTGTAAAGCGTTCAATCTTTCTAGCCAGATCAGGATTAGGCCGCCTTTTCCCTGTGACGATCTCAGAAAAAATAGCCTTTTGAGATACCTAGTGCCTCTGATGCCTGCCTCTGTGTGACATTGTTCATCTTGAGCCAAGTCTTAAGCTTCACCCCTCCCATTATCATCATCCCGTATGGGATAATTTTATACCAATAAATAGTCAATACATTTCCTGTGATATAGTTCGCTTTTACAAAACTTTTACTTTTTAGTTCATAGATGGTTCGCTCAACCTATAGCAACTTCACATGATATTCATTATATAGTATGTATAACCATTATAATGGTTAGTATTGATGATCTGCTCACTGATATAAATTCTATAATCCAGGGCGTAATACTTAAGCTAGGCCAAGAACTTAATCTGGACAGGATCACCATATATTCATTCGAGGATGGTGAAA
>QMLJ01000086.1 GCA_003643935.1 Deltaproteobacteria bacterium
AAACCAGTAAAGCAATGAGACAGTTCAATTACGAGGAACTGGCCGCCCTGCACGCCATAGCAAGGATCCTTGACCAGGAGACAGGTCAGGCATGGCTAGATGTTGCAAGTGGTATTGACCTTTCTGGCAGGGAGGTAACTTACAAGCCGGGAGAAGGCATAACAGGCCAAGTCGCACAGTCAGGCAGACCAATGGCCATTGCAAACTTGGGCAAGGAGAGCCTTCTGGTATAAAGGTGGCGATAATAGGTGGTGGACCTGCCGGAATATCGGCTACATAGCAACTATGGCTCAAGGGCCATGAGCCTGTTATATTCGAGACAGCAAAGGATCTCGGCAGGAAGATAACGAGCGCTATACCATCAGAAAGAATGCCGAGGCCAAGGGTGCAAAGTTCTTGTGGCCGAGATTCACGGAGGCCATCACAGACAAAGGGGTGAAACTTGCCACAGGCGAAGTCCTAAGAGCCGACACAGTGATTGTCTCTATAGGTGATCAGCCTGTGTTGGATTTCATTACAGAGGATATAGAGTCATCAAGGGGTTTTATAAAGGTGGACAAGAACTACCGTACATCCGACCCAAGGGTCTTTGCCATAGGTGATACAGTGAAGCTCGGCCTGCTTTCAGATGCCATAGGTGCAGGTAGGAATGCTGCCCTAGCCATAGACTCACAACTAAAGGGTAAGGAGCAAACCTTTGACATAATCCCTCCCATAGATACAAAGAGGGTCAAGCTCGAGTACTATGATCCACGCGTGACATCATTTTGCGATATAAATGAGAATGCAAATGCATGCGCGTCTTGCGGCCTATGTAGGGATTGCGGCATGTGCGAGACAATATGTCCGGAAAACGCCATTACAAGGGTAGACCTTGGGGATGGCGAATACGAATATGTTTCTGACGACGACAAGTGTATAGGGTGCGGATTCTGTGCCTATGCATGTCCATGCGGCATTTGGAATCTGGTTGAGAACAAACCTTTAGATGAAATGGACTAAAAAATACAAAAAAGTAAAGAGAGAGGTGTAGAGATGTTAGAATGCAAGACAAATCAGGATGTGTTGGACGCTGTCAAGGAATACAATGTAAGTTTTATCCAGTTCTGGTTCACTGATGTACTGGGAATGCTGAAGAGTTTCAATATTACACCATCTGAGCTGGAAGAGGGCATAGAGGAAGGTATGGGGTTTGACGGATCCTCCATAGAGGGTTTCTGCCGCATAGAGGAAAGCGACATGATTGCAAAGCCCGATCCAACCACTTTTCAGCTCTTACCTTGGAGACCAGAAGAAAGGCCCGTGGCACGTATGATCTGTGATATTATGAATCCAGACGGGACCCATTTCGAGGGTGATCCAAGGTATGTATTAAAGAGGATACTGAAAAAGGCATCTGAAATGGGCTATACCTCCTGTTACCTTGGACCTGAACTTGAATATTTTTACTTCAAGGATGATTCAAGCACTGCCATAATCGACAAGGCAGGTTATTTTGATGCGCTCCCGCTGGACAAGGGCCCAGACCTCAGGAGGCAGACCATATTTGCATTGCAGGAAATGGGGATCAGGGTTGAGTACAGCCACCACGAGGTCGCACCCAGCCAGCACGAGATCGACCTGAGATACAAAGATGCGCTGGACATGGCGGACACGGTAATGACTTACCGCATAGCGGTAAAAGAGATTGCGAGACTAAATGGTTACTATGCAACCTTCATGCCCAAGCCCCTGTTCGGGGAGAACGGAAGCGGCATGCACACGCACCAGTCCTTGTTCAGGGGTGATAGAAACGCATTCTTTGATGCAAGTGACAGGTATAACCTATCAGAAGAAGGTAAACACTATATTGCTGGTATACTAAAGCATGCAAGGGAGATCACAGCTGTGAACAACCAATGGGTAAACTCTTACAAGAGGTTGGTGCCTGGCTACGAGGCCCCGGTCTACGTGTCATGGGCAAGGAGAAACCGCTCTGCACTTGTGAGGGTGCCTATGTACAAGCCAGGCAAGGAAAAGGCAACTCGCATGGAATTCCGTTCACCTGACCCTGCATGCAATCCTTACCTCGCATTTGCATGCCAGATAGCTGCCGGGCTTAAGGGTATTGAGAAAGGGTATCCGCTACCTGAGCCCATTGAGGAGAACATCTTTGAGATGGACGAGAAGGCAAGAGAGAATGCCGGCATAGAATCGCTACCAGGTAGCCTCCTGGAAGCCATACAGATAGTCTCAGAAAGCGAACTGGTAAAGGAGACCCTTGGAGACCATATATTTGATAAATTCCTTGAAAACAAGAAAGTAGAGTGGGATAGGTTCAGGGTACATGTAAGCGAGTACGAGAAGGATTACTACCTGCCCATGCTTTAAGCCTACCATGCATCTTGTGGCCCTATATGATAGGCAGGGCCACAAGATGCATGTTGACATCCAAAGCCAAGCTAAAGTAAGTAAGTCTTATCCTAACCCGGAGGAAAGATATGGGCCTATTCGGCCAGAGAACCCCAGCTACACTTGTACTAGAGGATGGGAGTGTGTTTCACGGATACGCCTTTGCATCCTCTGGAGAGGTCATGGGAGAGGTCGTGTTCAATACCGGTATGTCAGGCTACCAGGAAATACTTACCGATCCATCCTACAAGGGCCAGATACTGACCATGACCTACCCCCTCATAGGAAACTACGGGGCTAACGATGAGGACATGGAATCAGACTCCATACACATGGAAGGCTTCATAATAAAGGAATACCAGCCATATCCCAGCAACTGGCGCTCTAAGTATTCGCTCAGGCAGTTCCTAGGGGCCCATGACACCCTGGGTGTAGAGGGTATTGACACAAGGGCGCTCACCAGGAAGATACGCACCGCTGGTGCCATGCGTGCAATCCTGTCCACCGAGACCGACAACGTGAATACACTTATGAAACGCCTAGAGACCTATCCAGGACTGGTAGGTCAGGACCTTGTTAGGCTTGTAAGCTGCAGGAAGCCCTACATATGGAAGAATGGGAAACCCATGGATTTGGTTTCCCGCAAATCCCTGGACCTCTCCCATCCCCTTGTCGTGGTTATTGACTGCGGGGTGAAATATAGTATACTCCGTAATCTCGAGGCCATGGGTTTCAGTGTTCTTGTGGTACCCTCAAAAACAACTGCAGCAGAGATCCTTTCTTACAGGCCTGACGGTGTGCTCCTTTCAAATGGTCCGGGTGATCCAGCGCCCCTAACCTACGTTATAGAGACTACGAGGGAATTGCTGGGAAAGTTGCCGGTATTCGGTATCTGCCTCGGGCACCAGATACTGGGTCAGGCCCTTGGAGCAAGGACAGCAAAACTCAAATTCGGACACCATGGAATAAATCAGCCCGTGAAAAACCTTGATACATCACATATAGACATCACCTCACAGAACCACGGCTTTATTGTGGAGACGGGTACATTGCCAGCCGATGTCAGGGAGGCCTTCATAAATCTCAACGACGGGACATCAGAGGGTATCTATTATCCATCATTAAAGGCCTTCAGCGTGCAATACCATCCCGAGGCTGCACCGGGTCCGCATGATGCAAGATATCTTTTCAAGGAGTTCCTCGACCTCGTAAGGCAGACAAGCTCGCAAGGCATGAAGTAGGGAGTAAATCACAGTGCCGAAAAGGGATGACATAAAAAAAATACTCATCATAGGTTCAGGACCGATTATCATTAGCCAGGCATGCGAATTTGACTATTCCGGTACCCAGGCATGCAAGGCCCTAAAGGAAGAAGGCTACGAGGTAGTTCTCATAAACTCAAACCCTGCAACCATAATGACTGACCCGGAGATGGCTGATAGGACATACATAGAGCCTATCACACCGGATGCACTGGAGAAGATCATAAAGAAAGAAAGGCCTGATGCCCTACTGCCCACGCTAGGAGGCCAGACAGGACTTAATACAGCGGTTGAGGTTGCAGATAGGGGTGTCCTTGACCGCTATGGCGTGGAGATGATCGGCGCATCCATTGATGTCATACACAAGGCCGAAGACAGGGAAAAGTTTCGGCATGCAGTGGAAAAAATAGGGCTCAGGGTACCCAGGAGTGGATTTGCAAGGAGCATGGACGAGGCGATAATCGTGGCCGAGGATATCGGGCTACCCGTCATAATACGTCCATCCTTTACCCTTGGGGGAAGTGGTGGTGGCGTCGCCTATAACAGAGAGGACCTGGAACAGATAGCAAAGAGCGGCCTTGATGCAAGCCTCATAGACGAGATAATGCTGGAAGAATCAGTGCTGGGATGGAAAGAGTTCGAGCTCGAGGTCATGCGAGACAAGGCTGATAACGTGGTCATAATATGTTCCATAGAGAACGTAGACCCCATGGGTATTCATACAGGGGAATCGATCACGGTTGCCCCTGCCCAGACCCTTACTGACAAGGAATATCAGAAGATGAGGGATGCCGCCATCGCCATTATGAGGGAAATAGGCGTTGAGACAGGCGGTTCCAACGTGCAGTTTGCCATAAATCCGGAAAATGGAGAGATGGTGGCCATAGAGATGAACCCGCGCGTGTCGCGCTCCTCTGCACTTGCATCAAAGGCAACAGGCTTCCCCATAGCAAAGATAGCTGCAAAGCTGGCAGTTGGATATACCTTGGACGAGATACCCAACGACATAACAAGGGAGACCATGGCATCCTTTGAGCCCACCATAGATTACTGCGTTGTCAAGATACCCAGGTGGACATTCGAGAAATTCCCTGAGACAGAAGACCTTCTCACCACATCCATGAAATCAGTAGGCGAGACCATGGCCATAGGCAGGACATTCAGGGAGGCCCTGCACAAGGCTGTAAGGTCCCTGGAGATAGGCAGGTACAGCCTGCATCAGGTACTGCCACCAGGTATTGAGGATGTAAAAAAATTTCTCATACCCAAGCTGACAACCCCTAACTCCTCAAGGCTGTTTTACATTGCAGCTGCGTTCGAACATGGAATGAGCATCGATGAGATCTATGGTATGACACGTATAGATCCATGGTTCCTCTATCATATTCGTTCACTGGTAGAGGCGGAATCCTTGCTTAAAAAGGAGAGGCCTTCAGTGGAGACCCTCAAGGAAGCAAAGATGCTTGGGTTCTCAGACAAGCGACTTGCACAGTTATGGGACATGAAAGAAAAGGATGTACGTACATGGAGATACCAGGAGGGGATAAACCCTGTATACAAACTGGTGGACACGTGCGCTGCAGAGTTCGAGGCATACACTCCATACTACTACTCGACTTACGAGGAAGAAGACGAGGCAAGGCCCTCCTCCAGGAAAAAGGTTGTTATCTTAGGTGGTGGTCCAAACCGTATAGGCCAAGGTATTGAATTTGACTATTGCTGCGTTCATGCCTCCTTTGCGCTTCGCGAGGAGGGTATTGAGAGCATAATGGTGAATTCAAACCCTGAGACAGTAAGCACAGACTATGATACATCAGACAAGCTGTATTTCGAACCCCTCACCCTTGAAGATGTACTGCATATATTGAAAACAGAGAGGCCTTACGGTGTTATTGTCCAGTTCGGGGGGCAGACCCCGCTAAACCTTGCTAAAAAGCTTGAGGCAGAGGGCGTGCCTATACTGGGAACATCACCCGATGCCATAGACTGTGCAGAGGACAGGGACAGGTTCCTCAACATCGTAAGAAAGCTAAACTTGAGGCAGCCTGCAAGCGATACTGTAATGTCCGTGGACAAGGCACTAAGGGTTGCCGAGAGGATCGGGTACCCTGTGCTGGTAAGGCCCTCTTACGTACTTGGCGGCCGTTCCATGGAGATCGTCTACGATGCAAAGAGCCTCAGGGAGTTCATGACAAAGGCCATAGCACTCTTTCCGGATCACCCTATTCTCATTGACAAGTTTCTTGAAGATGCCATTGAAATAGACGTGGATGCCATAAGTGATGGCCATATAACGGTGATAGGCGGTATCATGGAACACATTGAAGAGGCAGGTGTGCATTCCGGGGACAGTGCATGCGTGCTGCCACCAATAAGCCTGCCCATGGAGGTGATTGATACCATAAGGATGCAGACAA
>QMLJ01000087.1 GCA_003643935.1 Deltaproteobacteria bacterium
GGAACAGGTGGAGAGAGCCTTCATGAATGTACTCAACGCACACAATATAAAGCTTAAGCTGCTTGCACAGCCCGTAAGGGTTGCACTCACGGCTAAGAAGGTCTCTCCGGGCCTGTTCGAGATCATATCAACACTTGGTAAAGAAAGGGTTGTAACAAGGCTTGAAGATGCAATTTCATACATGGAGAATCTAGCCAGAAAATGATTGTACTCGGACATGCGTGTCCAAAAAAACGATTTCATTTGCTAGCAGGGAAGCGGAAGGACCAAAATTCGCCGTGAGCGGAGCCATGGATGGCAGACGAATGTAGTAGAAGGAATATGCCGTTTTCCTGCCTAGGAATATTAATAGTACTTGTCGTACTTGTATTTCTTGTACTTGTACTTTGTGGCAGGTATCTCGTCCACTGCATTAAGTACGGTCCCTATGATCTTGTCCCGTGGCAGGTTTTCTAGTGCTGCCTCAAAGTCTGCCCTTTTTATATACCTGTACCTTGCAACGACGATAATACCATCTACCTGGCTTGATATTATTTTCGGGTCAACAGTGGCCTGTATAGGCGGGGTGTCCAGTATTATAAAGCGGTCATTGTATCTCATGGCAACCTCCTTTATGACGGAGGCCATCTTACGTGACTCGAGCAGTTCGGAGGGGTTCGATGGCGGGACCTCTGCTGCGGGTAGAATAGTGAACTTGTCTATAGGCGTTTTAACCAGGCAGTCTTCTATTGAGGCCTTGCCTTGTATGATCTCGCTTAGGCCCGGAGATCTGGGGAAGCTGAACACCCTGTAGAGCGATGGCCTCCTCATGTCACACTCGATCAAGAGAACGTGTCTCTCCTCGCTCTTGGCAATGGATATGGCAAGGTTGGATGCCACTATTGTCTTGCCTTCCGCTGGAACGGAACTTGTCACCATTATCACCCTGGGTATGGGCCTGTCAGAGAGGTGAAATATCTGTGTCCTGATCTTTCGGATTTGCTCTGCCGTGTAAGAATATGGCATGTGGTACATGTACAGATGATCGTCTAGCTTCCCTGTCATACCTGCAACAGGACGTTCCTTGTTCTGTTTCTCAAGTGCCTTTGAAATCTTCATTATCCTTCTAATCCTCCATGGTAATCTTGACTGGCTTGGCGTAAAGAAAGCCTTTGCCTTTAAGTTTGTTGGCAAATACGATTGCATCGTCCTCTGATTCAAATGTACCTATCGTTATCCTGTACCAGGTTTTACCCTCGTTAGACACGTAGGGATACAGTGTTGCATCGAAGCCCGTGGAGACAAGGTCTTTGAATACTGCCTTTGCCTCTTCCATGCTATGATAGGATGCTATGCTGACACTATAAACAACACTTTTCGATGGTACTATGTCCGGCAGGAATATCTTTTCGCCCTGGTATATGAGGTTCATGTCCTTTATCTGGGGATTTGCTGCCTGAATTTTCTTTAGTATGTCTATGTTTGCCATGCCATAGTAGTCGGCTGCAATAACAGTAATAGTATCTCCTGGTTTCACAGTAACCCATGTTCCCTTCGGCCTATTGGATATGGGAATGGGCGGAGGGACAGGAGGAGCAGGCTTACCCTGGATCATGGCTACTTGTTTGTTCTTGGTAGAAGGCTTTTGCACAGTGGTTTTCGCCTTTTGTGTTTTTGCATCGGGCATCGTGGGTTTGCTTGTATGCCTGGTTGTAAGCCTGTGTTCGATACTGGCATAGATATGGTTGAACATGCCGGGTTTCATGGTTGTGTACCACGCAAGTCCTGCGCCAGCCGAGATGGAGAGTAATATAATCAAGGCCACCTTCCACAGGTGCATGCTTTCCCTGTTCGTGTTCAACTGTTTTTTATCTGCGTATGGGCCACTTGGTGTAGTTGTGTATGTGCTGTCCATGTCAAGTACCACTTTCTTTATTTGTCTCGGACCTATTTGAGTGACATCTTCAGTGTAGGCATCAAGCATGGCATTATCGCACACAATGTTTATAAGCCTGGGGAACCCACCTGTCTTTTTGTATATCTCAGAGATTGCCTTGGGAGTGAAAATGGGTTTATCCCGTGGCTCGTAGCCGGCCACCTTGAGCCTGTGCTCTATGTAATCCGCTGTTTCCTCACTATTAAGGGGGGGTATGTGAAACTTTATACCTATACGCTGTTTTAGTTGTCTCAATTTTGGATTAAGAAGAATGTTATTCAGCTCCTGTTGCCCCAGGAGTATTATTTGTATCAGTTTCTTCTGGGATGTTTCAAGGTTGGATAACAGGCGTATCTCTTCCATGAGATCTATTGAAAGACCCTGCGCCTCGTCAACCACGATCAGTGCGCCCCCGACCTCCTTAAGCCTTTTTTCGTACTCTTGTATATGGTCCCTAGATCTCTTTTCCTCTGGTATACCTATTGCCCTACCCAAAAGTTTATATATAGTGCTGGCAGATATCCTAGGGTTCTTTATCACCACCCTTGGCATGTTCTCAGGTAGTTTTAGTAACAGGGCATTTAATAATGTGGTCTTGCCTGTCCCCACCTCGCCGGTTATTATGACAAAACCTGTGTTCTCCCTTATGCCGTATATAAGATGGGCGAGGGCCTCCCTGTGGTAAGGACTCATGTATAGAAATTTTGGATCAGGGGTGATACTGAAAGGTTTTGTCTTAAGCCCAAAGAAATCCGTGTACATATTACAAGAACCTGCTTATGGGGACATCAATCACGATATGATGCATCGATGAGTATACGATACCCCATGTGCCCAGAGCGACAATGGCTATAATAATCCCGATGTAGAGAATGCTCCTGAGCTTTCGCCTCCTTAAATCATAGGCAGTAGGTGCAAAGGGTATTGCCGTTATGCAGGGTAAGCCTCCGGTCCACTGCTCAAGCTGGGTTACGCTTCTTACCGTGGTGTCCATGTATTCCAGGAGGAGCACCATGCCTGTCCCTGATAATATGCCCAGTATTATTGATATAAGTGCCAGTCTCCTCATGTCAGGGCTCACCGGTGATTGTGGGGGAAGTGCCAGGTCGACCACCCTAAATTGCTCTCCCTGCTGCCGTCTTTCAAGGTTCTCAGCCATCTTTGCCTCGAATACCCTGTCAAGCAGGCTCTGGTAGTTCCTCTGGGTAATATCGTAATCCCTTGTGAGACCAGCCAATTCCTGTTCCCTCTTGGGCGTGTTCTCTACCCTTTTCTGGTAGTACTTTATCTTGCTCTTTATGTTATTGATATCTTTCTGAAGGCTTTTTATCTCAATGGTAGCGGCTGCTAGCTGATTTTTAAGTTCCACTACATGTGGCGACAGCATGGCCTCTTCTTTCTTCTCTGGTGTGGACTCGAGTTTCTTAATCTGTTCCTCGAGCATCTTGATCTCCGGATGCTCCGGTGTGTAGCGTGTCTTCATATTCTCGAGCCTGGCCCTTAGCTCGGAAATCCTCTGCTGCCTCTGTGTGAATGTTGCTGCTGGAGCTACCCCGCCTTCCTGCCCTAGCTGTTGCTGTATGAGTAACTTCCTGTCCATTGCGTCGGACAGGCTTGACTGTAAAGACTCGAGTCTAGTCTGTAGGCTTGTTATCATGGACAGGTTCGTCTGTAGCTGCTCTGGGAGCTCCCCCATGTACTTGTTTTTGTAATCCTTTATCTTTTGCTCCTGTATCTCGAGGAGTTTTTTAAGATTGGCAAGCTGGTTCTCCAAGAAATGAGTGGTCTCGGTTGCCTCTCTTGCCCTGAGCCTTAGATTACTGTCTATGAAGAGGGACGCTATCTTGTTTGTTACGTCAGCCACCTTCTGAGGGTCCCTGCCTCTGAATGTAATGGAAAAGGAACTAACCTGGTTTCTTGCCCCTCTTGCCCCCCCTATCTCTACCTTGATATGTTTACGCATGTTCTCTACGAGTATGTCCATGGGAGTGCCTTTGCGCCTTGCATTGCTATAAAGATTCATCTCCAGTATGATCTTCTCAAGGTGTGATCTAGACATTACCTCCTGGGATAATGTCCTGACGCGTTCTTCTATGGGTATGCTTACCGTTGATTCAACGTAAGACGAAGGTATCTCCTGTGGCTGCACGATTATGAGCGTGGTTGCTTCATAGTACCTTGGTAGCACGAAATAAAGCCACGCACCGAGCATGATAAAGAAAACCAAAGGTATCAATACAAGGAATTTTCTTCTTATCATGCCTTCCAAGATATCCTGAAGGCCTATCTGTTTTTCCGTTTGTTCTGTCAATATAGCACCTCAACACTAAACCTATATCTATTTTCCCGTACAGTGTCTAGAAACTGATAATGATGTTCAAGATGTTCATACGTGGCATTCATTGTCACGTACCTATTAAAATGCCATATTATGGATCCATCCGAGGTAATGTCCTTTTCCCTTCCCTCGAACACCGAGACTATGACCTCGGTGGGCTTTCGTTTTAAGACCTCTCCAGAGACCCTTGTGCTCAGATTTCTTGAAAACCTGTGCTCCCAGCTTAGTGTGGCTGACTTTGTCCTGTACGTACCGTAGCGGTTGCTCTCGCTGTATTCTATTGTATAGCTCTTTGATAAACCAAAGGATAGAGTATCCCTGGGCAGTCCCTGGCTAAGGGTGATAATGGCATCGGTCTCAGTATGATTTGATTCATTTTCCAGGTCAAGCCAGCTCCTTCCAAGCGCGGTTGTCAGTGTCGTGCTAGGCCTGATTGCATATATCCAGTAGAATAAAAGGGTGTATACATCTTCATCATTTAGTCTCTCCCTTGCATGATGGGCATACTCAAGGGTCGGTCCTATTGTGTTCTTTTGCGTCAGGTTTGTCCTCAGGTCGATCTCGGAAGTAAATATGGATACATCGTTCCTGATCTCGTAGGAATAGGCATCATAGCCTGCCGCGAATGTCCCTGTAGTGTAGGGTGTAAGGGTATGGTTTACTCTGAGAGACACTGCGTTGTCCGTTGTGTCTTCATCCGGTGCGTTTTCATGATACCTGGTATAACCAGTGGATATATTCGTTTCAGGAGATATGTCCTTATGCAGGCTTATGCTTGCAGTATGCCTCCTGTAGAAGCCAGGTGCCTGGTCCAGGTATTCCCTTTCCCTGGTCTTTGTATATTCAATGCTTGCCTCTAAAAGTTCTGCAATGGATGCATGCCCGGATAAGAGTGCCTCTGTGGTATCATCCTGGTCGTTGTGCCTGTGATAACTCCTGGTAATGTGCCCTGCCACCCCGTAGTCGAGTGTCCTGGATACAGAGCTAATTTCCACGCTAGGTCCTGCCTCGTAGGTTACATCGCTACGTGAGTCATGGGCAGTACCGTTGTAGTTGTCTGAATATTCCATGGAACCGTATGCGCCCAAGTGCATCACTGTCTTTGCAATTGCACACCGGGGAGCTGTTAGGGAGAGTATAATTAGTATGAAGGCATACTTTATGTATCTCATGGTACTATCACTGTATCACCTGGCAGTACAAGGGGATCTAAGGATTTCCCCTTTACTATTCTCTTGTAATCGAATTCCAGGCGTTTTTGTTTGCCGCTGCCGTAACGTATGATAACAATACCACCCTTATCTGCCCACTGGGTAAAGCCTCCGGCAAGTGCAAGGGCCTGTGTGAGATGCAGTTCAGAGTCAATAAGGAACATGCCGGGATGATTGACCTCTCCTGTTATGTAGAAGCGTTTACTTCTGGGTTCCACTACTATGACGGCGCAATGTGGTTCTTTTATATACCTCCTCAATAGCCTTTCCAGTTCCTTCTGTAGGTTGCCAGGGGTCTTACCTGCTGCCTTTACCTCTCCTATCAGTGGCAGTGATATGAATCCGTCTGTTCTTACATTTAACTGCCGTGAGAGATCAGCCTCACCCCATACCGAGATCTCAAGCACATCAGACGATCCGATTATATAATTCTCTCCCTGGGCATATAGCAGTGCTGGGATCAAGAACAGCAGTGCAAAAATCGGAAACCTTTTCATACAGCCCCCTATTACCTAAGTGTCTTTGTTCACGGTCAAGGTTTTTAACCGTATGCCCATCCTTAGTACCTCTAGCACGGATATGTTTCCCAGTTCCCACACTA
>QMLJ01000088.1 GCA_003643935.1 Deltaproteobacteria bacterium
ACATGGTCCCGATGTCCCTTTCAGGTTCTACGTATACCTTTTTCTTTTTTGCCAAGATCTATTCTCCCTTTTCCTGCGTGTTCTGCCTCATGTGCGGAGCAAGGTACGCGTGTAGTTTTCTCTCGACTATCCTTGGATTGTCACCGGCTGATATTGACATTATCCCCTCTATTATCATGCCCTTGACAAGCACCTCCTCGCTGGAGCGCGCGGTCAGCTTGCCTGCCATGGGCAGTGCTATCATATTGGCAAGTACTGAACCATAAAACGTGGTGATAAGGGCGACCGCCATTGCTGGACCGATAGATGACGGGTCAGACATGGATTGGAGCATTTGCACCAGGCCTATGAGCGTACCTACCATTCCCATGGCAGGTGCATATGCACCCATGGAATTGAGTATGTCCGCACCCTTTCTATGCCTCTGTTCTATGTGCTCGATCTCGGTCTCGAGTATGTCCCTTATTGACTGCGGCTCTAAGCCGTCTATTACAAGTTCAAGGCCTTGCTTGAAAAACGTGTCAGTGAGCTCACCTGCAGCAGATTCCAATGCCAGTATACCCTCCCTCCTGGCACGTGTAGCAAAGTCAATAAACGTGGGGATCAATCCTTGCGGATCCTGAGCCTGAGCAAAGAACACGTTCTTCAGCACGCCTGCCACCCCGATCACGTCTTTCAGTGGGTAGTTTATGAATAGTATGCCTATGGTACCTCCAAGGACGATCAGCAAAGATGGCGCGTTAATAAACAAGGATAGAGGACCGCCTGACATGATACCCATAAGCACCATGCCAAAGGCAAACAATACACCTATAAGCGTAGCTAGATCCATACATGCCTCTCAAAACGCTTTTTTTATCTTAATGGAAGCAAGGGATATGCCATGAGGCCTAAAGTGTAGTAATATCCAAGATTAGGGGATTATAAACATGATGGTGGGTATTGCCACGTATCAATTAACACGACATGTGGTCATAAAATTGACGCCCACCGACCCGGTTTACTGACTCTTTGAAGTTCCCTGGCAAGGCTGGTTGGCCTTACCAGGGATGAGGAAAAAGGTTAACGTTTCAGGTTGATAAGCTCGCTCAGCATGGAATCCGTAGTGGTT
Organism: Deltaproteobacteria bacterium; assembly: GCA_003643935.1. Taxonomy (GTDB): domain Bacteria; phylum Desulfobacterota; class Desulfomonilia; order UBA1062; family UBA1062; genus B14-G9. The sequence continues at coordinate 1,112 of QMLJ01000088.1, forward strand.
ATTACCCTAGAGTTTGCCTGAAACCCTCTCTGAGTGGTTATCATCTTCACGAACTCGGAGGCAATATCCACGTTAGACTGCTCAAGGGAGTTGGGGGCAATCCTTCCAAGACCGTTCTCTCCGGGATGACCTGTTATTGCATTCCCGGACGCGCGTGTTGCTGCATACAGGTTGCCACCCTCCTTGCTCAGCGCCTGGGTGTTATTGAACTTTGCCAGGGCAACTCGATAGAGGTTGAGTATCTGTCCATTGGAATAGTGACCTACCATAACGCCATCCGTGTCAACAGATATGTTCTGGAGAAAACCTGTTCCATAGCCGTCCTGTGACTGGTACACGGTTGTAGAGCTGGATGCATACTGAGTGGATATCATTGCCTGGGGTTCCTTTCCAACAAAGTATGGCACGGCATCTGTGCCTGATCCATCCGTTATGTCCGCAACACTGGTCGAACCAACCCATGTCCTGTCAGTACTCCTGAGGCCGAACTTCAGTACAATATCCTGGTCAACCCCTGAGACAAACTGGGCCGAGACCTCGGGATAGCCATCCGTGGAAAACGTCGCTGGAACCCAGTTAGTATCGTCTGTTGGATCGCCTGCACCGTTGTAGGTAAAAGCCGATAAACTGCTAAGATTACCTGTTGAGGAAGAGTATGTGAGGGTGCCCCTCATGAGTATACCCTGCTGGCTTAGGCCTGAAAAGTCGGTCCTCAGGTCCTCTGATGGATCACAGGTTACAATGTATTCCCAGCTATTATCAGTGTCTATTGATCCATCGTAGTACTCGCTTGAGTTGTCCAGCTTGTCATAAAATATGGTGATGTCATGTGAGTTACCAAGTGAGTCATAGACCCTTACGGCTGTCTGGTATCCGTATGCAGAATCGGGTAGTGGATCTGTTGCAGTTGCATCCCACGTGTCAAACAGGCTGTCTGAATGCGAGGTATCAGATGTGTCCAGATTGGTTATGGCCGTTACCTCCTGGGTTGCCTGTGGTGGAGAGGTAAACGTGTTCAACACAATATCTTGTATCGTTCCAACGTCATTCCCATTGTCGTCAAGGGCCCAGCCCCTAACCACGTATCCAGATGGGTTTACAAAGTTTCCGTCCTCGTCGAACCTGAACTGGCCCGCCCTTGTGTAATACTCGGTCTGAGAGCCAGGATCCCTTACTATGAAAAACCCATTTCCACCAATTGCAAGGTCGGTTGCGTTTGAAGTTGATTCAAAGGATCCCTGCTGAAACAGGGTATCAACAGCACTGAGCGTGCAGCCTCTCCCTATCTGAGCTGTACCTGATGCGGTTGCAACGCTCTGGGAGAGTACATCCTGAAATGTGGTCCTGCTGGACTTGAATCCAATGGTGTTCACATTGGCAATATTATCACCAATGACACTCATAGCATCTCCATTAGTGGAAAGACCACTTATGCCTGAGAACAATGAACTTGAAATACTCATATAAGCCTCCTTTCTATCCTTGAATCTTTTCTATGTTCGATATTGTAACCTCTTTGTTTCCCACTACCAGGTAGGTAACGCCATTATCATACCTGACGCCACTGACTGTTCCTGTTGCATATGTTGTTGCGTTAACCTTGTCGCCCTGGGCATCTGCTGCAATCACTTTGAATGTATACCTCCCAGTACCTACTGTATCGCCCTCGTTATCTTTACCATCCCATTGGCAGACTGCATCTCCTGGAGGTACGTTTTGCATGTTGATGGTCCTCACGAGATTTCCTGTTGAATCATAGATATCCACCTCCACGTCCGAGGCAGTTTTATCAAGGTAGAAATCCAGCCCCACTTCCTGCCCGTTGTATTCAACTATATCACCCTTTGCACTCACCTTCTTACCAATGAAATCCAGGGCCTGCATGTTATTCATTGATGCCTGAAGATCATTGAGCCTTTTCATATCCTCGCTCATGTTTGTCATCTGTTCAAGCGATGAAAACTGGGCGAGCTGGGCCGTGAAATCAGTATTGGACATGGGGTTAAGAGGATCTTGGTACTGTAACTGCTTGACAAGGAGCTTAAGAAAGGTATCCCTTCCAAGACTCTTAATGCTTCCAGCCATGCCACTGTCATTTACCGATTGGGTATCACTTCCTTGGTTCTGGAGTAGCCTTTCTATACCCTGAATAGCCATATCTGTTCCTCCCTAGATAAATAAATCCAGGCCATTTTCATGGGCACTACTGTATTGCCCATTTATGCCTGTGACCTCTAATCCTGCAGGGTAGTCAGTCTGAGATGTACCTGCAATACCGCTATCTTTGGGCATGTTATGATGTCCAGGCCAAGGCCTTCCACTATGCCCATTAAATGCATACCCACCAGCAGAATGTTGGTTTTCAGAGCCGAGTCCTGTCATCACTGTAAAATGATTTATTCTTATACCTTGCTCTGAAAGGGCCTCCCGCAGCAGAGGCATGTGATGATGTAGTATATCCCTCGTAAATGCATGATCTGTTCTGAACACTGCGCTTATGTTACCATCATGAAGGGTCAAGCTGATGTCAACCCTGCCCAGCATGGGCGGATACAGCTTTACACTCACCCTTCCCTCGCCGTTTTTCACGTGTTGAGGTAGGGCAACCCGTAGCTGGTCTATTACCTGGTTTACATCACTGGAGAAAACAGAGCCCGGGCTCTCACCCATCTTTTCTGCAAGGAGCATGAACATGGGCTTGTCCAGCTTTATGTTGGGTACAAGGCCTGTAAGCTCAGGATGCCAGGTCTTGATGACCTGCTTTATGCCAGACCATTCCTTGTCATCTGTTATTGATTTTATGAAACCAAGGGATTCTATTACCTTATGCGAGATCTTCTGCTGCCTGTGGGTCTTAAGATACCTGGAGACCATCTTTATAACCTTGTCTGCCGCGGAACCCCTTTTGTCCTTCTGTGTTGAAAATAAGAGGTCCTTGAGTGTATCCCTATCAATGTCCAGACTATCTGTAATGGTATCCAGAATACCTTCCAGTTTTTGCGCTGTTAGCGTGTCAGTCTCATTATCCAGGCCTTCGGCTTTCGAGGCAACATGGCCTATGGCAGATCTTATTACATCCTTGATACTTACTTCAATGTCCATAGAACTATTGTCTGCCATGGGTAAACCGCTGGCATCTACAATGGCCTTCAGCCCAGCCATATTCCCTTGCCCTTGCCTTACCTGTTCCATGAGGGTATTCATATCAATACCATGTTCGTTGCACTCCTGGAGAAGCCTGTCGTGAATGGCCGAGAATATCCTCGCCTTTACATCCTCTTTCAGGTCCTTGATGGAAAGGACACAGGAGATATCGTGTGTGTTAAACCCGAGATGTACCATCATGGACTTTAAGGTGTTATCTGATATGCTACCTGGTCCCTTGGCCATCATGGATACAAAGGAATTTACGTCTATACCCATCTTATTCATCATGCCAACAAGATGGAGCATCAATAACCCGGAACCAGATGCAAGTATCTGCCTTAACATGTCCTTGTCCATCTGGGTGACTTGGGGAGGGATCGGGAATAAAGCCCCATTGGTAGAACCCCTCCCCCTTGCACCTGGAAGGAAGGTACCTAGTATTGAATCAAAACCGCCCTTGGTCCCCGAGACTATACTGTTTAATAACCTACCTGCTCCCGGGACCAGGCTTATAATCTGAAGTAAAGGGATCTCCATATTGCCTCCGTAATGCCCTTGTTGTCCATGAGAAGAGCAATAGAGATGCCATAACCCGAAGACGTTTGATTTCCAACACCTGTGGCTGCAATCTCCCTTACTCACCGGCAAAAAAATTCTTTTGTGTAAGAAAAACTTGCCTGGTCCGGCAACAGCTGAAAACTGGATCAACGCACCTAAAGGGCCTCTAACATCATGCCGATACATCATAAAGCATGGAAGGCACGATAAAAGAGCTTCTGAAAATCCCGGGAGTTAGGGGATATGCGATTGTAACACCCAAGAAAATGCGCATCAAGTTTCCACTTGAATACAAGTCGCGCGAGCTAAAGGATAGATTCAGGGAGCTCTATAATGACATCATGGGAGGTGGAAAGGACACAGTGGATATAGTAGAGGTGTGTATGGAGGACATGGACATAACCATGTTTGTAAACAAAGACCTGGTGTTCATGGTGGTATCCAACAAGATAGCAAACAACACATTACTGCGTATGATGGGTAGGCTCATATCAGCAAAGCTTGTAAAGGGTTAGGTAAGGTGAACCAGGAATTTCGTGGAGAAATAGATAGCACGCACTGCCCGGAACTTATAAAAATACTCTCTCTGGGCAGGAGAACTGGACGCCTTTCGCTCAACACAGGATTTGAGGCCGGCAATATCTATTTCAGGGATGGTGATGTAGTGCACGCAACTTGCAGTGGCCTAACGGGGAAACCTGCCTTATTCGAGATGGCCAGCTGGACCACTGGCGATTATGCCTTCCTGACAGACGAAACACCGGATATAGAAACCATATCCATGCCCACTAATGAGTTACTGGAAGAGATTGCGAAAAGGCTTAACCAGATGGATAAGATTAGTTCTATCATTCCGTCTGGAGCAACAGTTTACGCAATTGAGCCTGATGTGAATGTGAGGGAAATCATTCTCAACCGTATTCAGTGGAGGGCACTGGCCAATATAGACGGCCATCGATCCATTGCTGATATAGCACAGGACCTTGGACTGGGCCTGTTCGATACAATGAAGGTTTTCTATACCCTCGTAAGAAAAGGACTAATAAAAGAAAACACAGGTCCTGACCAAAAAGACGCGAACATAGGACCAGAGCTACCTCACACACCCTTCGTAAATGAGCTGCTCGATGCACTCACAGATGCAATAGGCCCTATTGCTCCGGTTGTGATAAAGGACACCTCGACAGAGATGG
>QMLJ01000089.1 GCA_003643935.1 Deltaproteobacteria bacterium
AAACAGCATCCCAGGGATTCAAAAACAAACAACCGCTATACGCGTGCAAGGGATCTCTGGATCAGATGGCAAAAGGAACGAATACTTATAAAGGAACCATCGCCAAGCATATATTACCATGAACATAGTTATACCATGGGAGAGAGGGCTTACACGAGGTCTGGGATTGTGGTAACTGTAAGACTCAGTGAGGGGGGGGGGAAGGATATAATCCCCCACGAGAATACGTACAAAGGGCCAAAGCTTGACCGTCTTAGACTCCTTACAGAGGTAAAGGCCAACCTGAGCTCCATATTCGGTATTTATTCAGACCCGTCAAGGATGGTTACATCCCAAGTAAAACCCAACCTGGAGAAACCGCAGATGGATTTCTCTATATCAGGCGAATCGCATAGGCTCTGGATAATAGATTCTCCAGAAATAATAGACATGATCTCTTCCATGGTTATAGATAAAACCATACTCATAGCAGACGGACATCACCGATATGAGACCGCAAAGACTTACCGCGACCGTATGAGGGCAGTGACCGGTAAAAAAGACGGGCTTCAGCCTTTTGATTATGTGATGATGTACCTTTCAAATATCGATGAAGAACTCAGTATAATGCCGACACACAGGGTGATAATCGACAGCATGGGTATTGGCTTGGTAGACTTCGAGTACAGGATAAAAGAACTATTTAATATGATACCGTACGATAACAAGACTACCTTCCTCAATATGCTTAAGAAAGGCGGGAAGGGGCACTTCGGACTGCTAGTATCAGGCATACCCAGGTACTACCTATTGGAACCCATTGACGAAAACGCAATAGATAAGTTTGTACCGCAAAGCATACACCCATTGCTCAGGAAACTGGACGTTACCATACTCCACGAATGCATAATTGAGCCCATACTCGGTATCGACAATCTTATAAGCCAAGGCCGCATAATGTACACAAGCCTGGCCGAGGAAGCAATTAACATGGTAGAAAAGGGGAAAGCAGACGCTGCCTTCCTTGTAAACCCCAGCTCTATCCAAGAAATAATAGAGGTAGCAAAGCAAGGATTAAAGATGCCGCACAAGTCAACATACTTCTATCCCAAGATACCAACTGGCCTTGTCTTCAATCCACTTGAATAAGACACCTTTCAAGTATCACTAAGCCGTGCTTGAACACGCCTCTCAACATATGATAACCAAGTTATACATGGGACTGCCAGAGGTAATACAGAACGAAATAAACCTGCTGCTCAGCCTGGATATGGATAAAAGGGCTGATATACTGATAAATTCCCCTAATGTCCGTCTGTTACTTAACGCATTACCTGACCAGGAATTATACTTTATTATCAAGAACTCATGGGGTGGAAACAGCGAAATACTTCTACATTACATGCCAGTCAAGAAGATACTAAGTTTCATTGACATAGAGTGTTGGGACAAGGACAGGCTATCTATAGATGACCTGTTCAGCTGGCTCAGCACCCTCATGGATGCTTCCATAGATGCATTTATAAAGACCTTGGCAGAGCTTGACCAAGAGCTTATTATATTGATGTTCAAGGAATTTATAGAAGTGGTACAGATGTCTCCAACCGATGAGAATGCCCCTGACCTGATAGACGCAGGTTTTGAAACATTGGATAACCTTTACTACTTCAGGTTCATTAAAGACAGTGAGGAAAACCAGACTATCAAACACTTTTTACACCTGGTATTGGCACATAATCAGGACCTTTATTACTCTCTCATGGAAGGTATTGAATGGGAGTTTAAATCTGCTATGGAAGAGAATGCATACCAAAGAAGGGAGATACGCCTTATCGAACTGGGCTTTCCTCCATCAAGCGAGTCACTCGGCATATATCAGTATACAAAACCGGACAGAATAAAACTTGAGTTAGACACGCTAAAGACCCCTATTTTGAGCGAGGACTACTATCTACCCACAATGTACACCGAACACATCTCCCGAGGAAGCGAACTCATTGCATCCGCGCTTAATGAAGCAGATGATCATACAAAAGAAAGGGTCAGCACTGAGATGGTTTACCTGGCAAACAAGATTATAATGGCTGATTTCATGCCCCTAAAAGACCCTGAAAATATCAAGTTGGCTGTTAAGAAGGCAAAACATCTGGCATCGCTTGGTCTGGCATTCCTCAGCAAGAGGCATGGCCTACCAGTGGTATCTATTCTCAACAAAATAAATGCAGAGAATCTCTTCAGGTTGGGCAACAGCCTTATAATTGAGCAACAAAGAAGGGCAAAGAGATTACTCAGGGAAGCCGGTATAGATATAATACCTCCAAGGGAAAAGGCCCTGATGGAAGGTCTATTAAAGAAACCCCCCTATGAAAAGAGTCCCCTTGTATCTACGATAGAGGAACTGGAATTAGTCTCAAAAAGCCTCGACAGGCTAAGCGCCATGCTGGCTATAGTAAGACGTCTTAAGTGGGAAAGGCATCAAGACAGGCTATACATGACAAATATACAGTCAATACACTCCTTGGACATGGGAAATATAATAATAACTGCGTCCGCGGTTAATCTTGCCGAGAAGAAGACATACTTCAGACCCATAACAAAAGATGAGATGGTATCGTTCATAAATACAACAACATCTATTAACCCTGATGGATACAGAAGCGCAAAAATAAGACTCTTAGAGGACCTCAATGCACTCTTGAAAGATCTGGACCCAGAGATAGAAGATGCAGTGGTTCAAGACATATCATTTTATCTACAGGAAAGGCTCGTTGAAGAAACCGCAAGGATATTAAGGCCAGAAGATATCGATCCCAGGTTTATTACCTGCATGATAGTAGAATTATAAATGTAAGGTTTTAGACAAGTGAGCCCATAAGGGCCTTATTCTTAAAGGATAGCCACAAACAAAAAAGGCAACCTGAATTGGTCAGGTTGCCTTTTTTTGATGCCTAGCTATTACTGGAGCTAGAAGTGTTGTCCACCTTTTCCTCAAGCCACCTTGGGCAATGTACGCTGGCCCATGCCCTTGTCACCCAACCGTGAAGCATGGCCTGTATTGTACCAGGGTTACCAATCGTACCGAGGTAGATATGCACCATAAGAAAAGAAGCTAGTACAAATACACTCATTGCATGCAACATAAAGGCCCAACGTGCCACGACAACTGGAAAGGAAAGTGCATTTGCCATGATAAGACCGGTTACCACAAGGATGACACCGAAAACCACGACGAACCAATAGAAAATCTTCTGGCCTGCGTTGAACTTACCTGCAGGTGGTATATCCTCTGCGTCCCATAGATACCCCCCTGCCTTCATAATCCACTTCCCGTCGCCCTCAACAAACAGGCACTCCTTCCACCACATAGGGATAGCCATCACCAGTGAAAGGCCAAACATTACCCCAGAGAATATGTGAATCCACTTGCTTGCATAATAGCCACCGAATATCGTTGGTATTATACTCCAATGGTGGTACATCAGGCCTAAACCGGTTATAAGGGCAATAAGGAAACTTCCTGCAAGTATCCAATGAGTTATTCTTTCTTGCGCATCCGTTATCCTAACCATGTCTTCCTTACTAGCCATTATCATCACCCCCTTCGGTTCCCTTGTCATCCACCCTATGAGGGCCTTTTATTAAGTAGTGAAGTGCTGCCAGACCTGCAACTCCGCCCATACCTATCAGGGTCAGGGGTTTGAAGAGATTTTTCCACCACAACTCGGTCGACGGGACCTTTGGATCAGGATTCAAGTGTGAATACTCCTCTACCTTTGCATACTTGGGTACTATGTAGATAACATGGGTCTCATATCCATTATTGGGATACAGGCTGGCATCCACCTCTTTTATCCTAGCCTTTGCCCTTGCAATTATATCTTCTTTGGGCCCGAATTCTAGACAACCGGTCGTACATGCCTCAACACAGGCAGGCACTTTGCCCTCTGTTATGCGGTCATAACAAAGTGTGCATTTTGCGATCTTCTCCTCCTGCGGGGAATATCGTGGAATGTCAAAGGGGCATGCCACAACACAGGCCTTACACCCTATACAATACTTGGGATTGTGGACAACAGCACCTTCGGGTGTCTTGACCAAGGCACCGGGTGAAGGACATGCCTGAACACAGGGGGCATCCACACAATGCATACAGCCCTCTTTCCTCATCAGCCACTCTACCTTTTTGAGACTGTTTTCCGACTTCATTTCATCGAATCGTACCAATGTCCACGTATCATAAGATAGGTCGGGTGGATTTTGGTATGAACCATTGAATTTGGTCTTTTCAGCACGCAGACCATTCCACTCCTTACATGCAACCTGGCATGCCCTGCAACCCGTGCACTTGGTAAGATCTATAAGCATCATATGTTCTGCCATGGCTTATTCCCCCTGTACCTTGTTTACATCCACCAAGAATGCCTTGTACTCGGGTATCATTGTATTTGCATCTCCCACAAAAGGGGTCAGATCGTTGGCAATGGCACCTGTAGCAAGGCCCTTATAGCCAAAATGCCAAGGGAGACCAACTTGGTGGTACAAGTTGCCCTGTATCTTGTAAGGCCTGAACCTCTTGGTAACAAGGGCATATGCTATGATACCCTCCTGGTTCCTTATGGAACTGATCCTGACCTTATCACCACTCTTTATACCTTTAATCCTTGCAAGTTCCTCACTCATCTCAACAAAGAGCTCAGGCATCAGCTCGCACAGCCACGGTAACCACCTTGTCATTTGTCCTGTCTGCCAGTGTTCGCTAACGCGATAAGTTGTACATATTATCGGAAAACGCTTGGCCGCTTCAGTGCCATATAGGGCAGCAACACAACCTTCCACAACCATGGGATCGCATGTAATCTCTCTGTGTGTCATCTTGTCCCAGCGTACAATAACAGGCGAGACCTGTTGAGATGACATGAAATTCTTAACAGGAGACTCTAGTGGTTCATAGTGCTCTGGGAAAGGTCCGTCGGCAAGGCCCGGAGCAAAAAGCCTTGCATGGCCATAAGGAAGCATTATGAAAGGATACTTCGTTCCAGGTGGCCATCCTCCATCAGGCACATCTCCCTGCCATTTCCTTGCAATACTATCCCACCATATAACAGGCTTGTCGTTGGCCCAGGGTCTTCCTGCTTCATCTACACTGGCCCGGTTATAAAGTATTCTACGGTTTACAGGCCAACACCAGGCCCACTCGTGGTAAAAGCCCAAGCCCCTTGGGTCTGATGTCCCTCTCCTCATCATCTTGTTTTCAGTGTCAGATACAGAGTTACAGTACAACCAGTTACCGCTGCATGTTGATCCATCCTCCTGCAGATATGCAAAGCTTGGCACCATGGAGCCTGCCTTGAAGAGTTTACCCTTTATGACCTTGTCCTTGAGGAAGAATCCGTTTATCTCCTTTGCAACCTCCCTTGTGGATGGATGATGTATCCTGCCATCCACATCCTTAAGACCGTAATCCCAGCTCAAGTTTAGTATGCTCTTTGGGAATGCACCGCCTTTATCTTTGTAAAGATCCTTAAGCCTGTATACAAGTTCTGTTATTATCGATAGGTCATCCTTAGCCTCGCCCGGCGGATCAATTGCCTTGTACCTCCACTGTGCCCACCTGCCGGAGTTCGAGATAGACCCCTCTTTCTCAACGGATGCGGCAGCAGGGAGCAAAAATACCTCTGTATCTATTGCGGCTGGATCTACACCAGCGTCTCTTTGCCAGAAACTTGCTGTCTCGGTCTCCCATAGATCAACGCAAACCAGCCATTTAAGTTTTGCAAGTGCCCTTCTTTCCATGCGAGAGCTTGGACCACCTACAGCCGGGTTTTGGCCCCAGCAGAAAAGTCCCTCTATCTCCCCATGTGCCATCCTTTCAAA
>QMLJ01000090.1 GCA_003643935.1 Deltaproteobacteria bacterium
CCAGGAAGTGCCCCAAATTCTCCTATGGTTCCAGGAGCGACAACTTCTTCCACCCTGCGGCTCAGAATTTCTCCCTGGGGTGTCACTATCTCCAATTGTAAGTATTCTGCCATTTGTATCTCCCGATAGCTACTCTGCCGCCAGCTTCTTGGCCTTTTCTAGTACCTCGTCTATCTTGCCTACCATGTAGAAAGCCTGTTCAGGCAGATCATCCATCTCTCCATCCACGATCTTCTTGAATCCCTCTATGGTGTCCTTAAGCTCTACATACTTACCTTCCATACCTGTAAACTGCTCTGCAACAAAGAAAGGCTGAGACAAGAACCTCTGTATCTTTCTTGCCCTGGATACAACGAGCTTGTCATCCTCAGAGAGCTCATCCATGCCGAGTATGGCTATAATATCCTGCAATTCCTTGTATTTCTGGAGAGTCTGCTGAACATCCCTTGCAACCTTGTAGTGTTCTTCCCCTATTATCTTTGCATCCAGTATCCTGGATGTCGAGTCAAGCGGGTCCACTGCAGGGTATATCCCAAGCTCAACTATCTGGCGGGAAAGTACGGTTGTGGCATCCAAATGGCTGAATGTGGTTGCTGGTGCAGGGTCAGTCAAGTCATCGGCCGGCACATAGATAGCCTGCACAGATGTAATGGAACCAGTCTTGGTGGATGTAATCCTTTCCTGCAACTCGCCCATGTCTGTACCCAAAGTAGGCTGATAACCAACGGCCGAAGGCATGCGGCCGAGCAAGGCTGACACCTCCATACCTGCCTGGGTAAACCGGAATATGTTATCAATAAACAGCAAAACGTCCTGATTTTGCTCATCTCTAAAGAATTCTGCAACGGCAAGCCCTGAGAGACCAACCCTTGCACGTGCACCTGGTGGCTCATTCATCTGACCGTATATAAGGGCTGCCTTGTCTATAACGCCTGATTCCTTCATCTCCAGCCAGAGGTCATTCCCTTCACGCGTCCTTTCACCCACGCCCGAGAAGATAGAGTATCCACCGTGTTTCATGGCAACGTTGTGTATCAATTCCATGATAAACACGGTCTTGCCAACACCGGCACCGCCGAATAATCCGATCTTTCCGCCTCTCATATACGGGGTAAGCAGGTCAATAACCTTGATGCCTGTCTCAAAGGGCTCAATATTGGTGCTCTGGTCTGTAAATGCAGGGGGTTCCCTGTGTATTGGGTAACGTTTTTCAGCGGTAATTGGCCCCATTTCATCGACGGGCTCACCCACAACATTCATTATCCTCCCAAGTACACCCTCTCCGACAGGGACGGATATGGGAGCGCCTGTATCCTTTACCTTCATACCGCGCACCAAGCCATCCGTGCTATCCATGGCAATTGTTCTCACTGTCTTATCACCAAGATGCTGGGCAACCTCGAGCACAAGGTTATCCTCTTTGTCAGAGAGCTGCGGGTTGGTAACTACCAATGCGTTGTATATATTAGGCAGTTCTCCTTCGTCGAACCTAACATCAACAACGGCACCGATTATCTGTGATATGCTACCTACGTTCATGTCCACTCTGTCCTCCCGTTTTTTCGGTCTATTTATCGTTTTTATCCTTTCAGGGCCTCTGCACCACCAACCACCTCCATCAACTCAGTGGTTATGGCAGATTGCCTCTGGCGATTATACTTAAGAGTCAATTTATCTATCATCTCCGAGGCATTCCTGGACGCGTTTTCCATTGCCGTCATCCTTGCCCCGTGCTCTGATGCATTGGATTCCAGGAGTACCCTGTAAAAGAAAACCTTGAGGCTTAGGGGAAGCAGCGTGTTCAGGACTAGGTCTTCAGATGGCTCGTATAGATAATCAACCCTTAACATCTCGTCATCTGCCTCTACTGGTTCAATGGGCAAGATCTTATCTACATGCAGGACCTGGCGCATGGCAGACCTGAACTCGTTGAATATGATGGTGAGTTCATCAAATTCCTCTGCCTCGTAGCCACTTATAATGTTATCTGCTATGGCAGATGCTAGCTCATAGGTCGGTGTCCCAATGACATCTGACCTCCTTATCTTTATCCCCTTGTTCTTGAAATAATCAAGGCTGCGCCTACCAACCAAAACCAGCGATATCTCCTCGTACCTCGAGCTGTTTTCCTTCACAAACCTCTCGGTGCTCCTGAACACGTTTTGGTTGAAGGCACCGCAAAGACCCCTGTCCGATGCCACTGCGACCACAACCCCGCGCCTTGGCTCCCTAACCTTCAATAGCGGATGCATCTCTGGGTCAGCCCTGGTTACCAGCGAGAGCAGTACCTCGTTCATCTTTATGGCATATGGTCTTGCTGCAATTATACTATTCTGGGCCCTCCTGAGCTTTGCAGCCGCAACCATCCTCATGGCCTTGGTTATCTGCTCGGTTTTCTTTACAGAGTCTATCCGTTTTTTCAGTTCCTTTAGGCTTGGCATTATCCCACCTTATTCCTGAGCCACAAATACCTTCTTAAAGTCCTCTATTGCATCCTTGAGCGCCTTTTCCGTATCAGAGTCAATGTCGCCGCTTTCCCTTATACTCTTCAATATATCGGGGTGCTGTGACTCCATAAAAACGTAGAACTGATCTTCAAAATTACCCAGGGCCTCCACTGGATAATCGTCAAGGTAACCATTTGTAGCTACATAGAGTATAACTATTTGCTTTTCAACGGGCAGAGGATTGTACTGCGGCTGTTTGAGGATCTCCATCAATCTGGCACCCCTGTTCAGCTGTGCCTGGGTAGCCTTGTCCAAGTCCGATGCGAACTGGGCAAAAGCAGCCAACTCCCTGTACTGTGCAAGGTCAAGCCGCAGGCTACCTGCAACCTTTTTCATTGCCTTTACCTGAGCATTACCACCCACACGTGACACCGATATCCCTACGTTTATGGCAGGCCGGAAACCCGAATAGAAAAGGTCAGTATCAAGGTAGATCTGTCCATCTGTTATTGATATCACGTTGGTAGGTATATATGCCGAGACATCCCCTGCCTGTGTCTCTACTATGGGTAGCGCTGTCAGGGATCCCCCACCCATTTCATCGTTGTACTTTGCAGCCCTTTCCAAGAGCCTGGAGTGAAGGTAAAAGACATCTCCAGGAAATGCCTCTCTACCTGGTGGACGTCTAAGCAAGAGGGATATCTGTCTATATGCCTGCGCCTGTTTTGTGAGGTCATCGTACACGACAAGGGCATGTTCACCATTATCCCTGAAATACTCGCCAATGGCAGCACCTGCATAGGGCGCTATATACTGAAGAGGAGCAGGGTCAGATGCAGTTGCCGAGACCACAACAGTATAATCCATGGCACCATGTTCCTCCAAGGTAGCAACCACCTGCGCAACCGTGGACTTTTTCTGCCCTATAGCAACGTAGATACACTTAACATCCGTATCTTTTTGGTTTATGATGGTGTCAATGGCAAGCGCTGTCTTCCCGGTCTGGCGATCGCCTATGATAAGTTCCCTCTGTCCCCTGCCTATTGGCGTCATTGCATCAATGGACTTAAGCCCTGTCTGAAGAGGTTCCTTAACCGGCTGCCTCTTCACTATGCCTGGCGCCTTTACATCAACAACCCTATATTCATTGCTCTCCACAGGACCCTTGCCATCAATGGGAATACCAATGGCATTAACAACCCTGCCCAGCATGGCCTGCCCCACAGGAACCTGCACAATACGCTTGGTCCGCTTGACCTGGTCTCCTTCCTTGATGTCCATGACCTCGCCGAATATAACGCAACCAACATTATCTTCCTCTAGGTTCAAGGCCATGCCGTAAATCTCGTCGGGAAACTCTATGAGTTCACTTGACATGACATTTCTCAGCCCATAGATACGTGCTATACCATCACCGACCGAGAGCACGGTACCGGTTTCAGCTACATCTATTTCCTTCTCGTAACCCTTTATCTGATCCTTAATTATCTTGCTTATCTCTTCAGCCCTTATCTGCATTCCCCATCACCTCTTTATACTCTGTTTTATTTTCTCCAATTGCCTCTTTATACTCCCATCGTACACCATACCCTGGACCTCTGCGACAATCCCTCCAATTAGTGATGGATCGACGCTTACCTCTGGCGAGATTTTTTTCTTGATAACCTTGGACAGTGCATCTGAGATTTCCTCCACATCTTTATCATCTATCTCAATGGCAGTAATTATCTTTGCCCTTACCTTGCCAGAAACCTCGTCCATTATCTCGATATAGGCCTTTTGGATATCCTCCAGGTAACTAAATCTGTCTTTCTCGAGCAAGATGTCGAGAAACCTGCACATATATTGAGAAAGGCCCATCTTAGAAGTAATACCAGCAAGAATTTTTTTCTTTAAAAACAGGTCGTAAAGTGGACTCTCAAGCATGGACTTGAGCTCTTCGTTCTCTGCTACAATCTTTACAACTGACCGTAGTTCTTCTAGAAATTTTTCCTCCTTGCCCTCTTCTCGAGCAAGATCAAACAAGGCCTTGGCATACCTGTTTGCAATCAATTCGCTTCTCAATTTTCTGTCACCACCTTATCTAGGTATTCTCTTATGATCCTCTTCTGGTCATCTTTTGATATCTGCCTTGAAATGATATCGGATGCCATGTTGCAGGCCATGTCTGCGACCATTTCCCTCAAGCTCGCCTCTGCCTTTGATACCTCTTGCTGTGCAGAGCTCTTGGCCTGCTCTATTATCCTTTCGGATGTTGACTTGCCTTCCTCTATTATGCGTGCCTTTTCCTTTTCTATTTCTCCTATGAGCATATTCCGAATATTCTCTATGTCTTTCTCAACCTCTTCAAGCTTTACCTTTGATTCCTCGTATCTTTTCTGGGCTTCTTTCTCAGCCCTCTCTACCTCATCAAGCACCTTTACGATCTCAGTGCGCCTATCCACGAAGTATTTACGGACCCTGTCTGCAAGAAGCCTGTAAAGTATAACCACGAGTATGGTAAAATTGATAATCCTCCACACCATGTCCCAGATCTTTCTCGCCTCACTCGGAGGCTCCTGTGCAGCCAAGCACACACCAAGTATTGCAAAGAAGATCACGACAAGGAGAGGTAAGGATCTCTTGAGCTTACTCATTGGGTGACCTCCCTTCCCAGTACCTGGTTTACAATGGATGAAGCAATAGCTCCCACTTCTGACTCAAGCTCTTTTCTCGCTGCCTCAACCTGTCTCTCAGCATCGGCCTTTATCTCCTCGAGTATCTGCTCGGCCTTTTTTCTGCCATCATTGATTATTCTATTTGCCTCTTCTTCAGCCTCTTTTATAGCAGAATTCTTTATCTCAAGCGCTTCGACCTTTGCATCAGATATCTTTTCCTTGTAATCCTTGAGCATGTACTCGCTCTTCTCCAGCAGCTCCTTTGCCTTTTCCTGTCCCGTCTCTATCTTCTTATCTCTTTCGTCAAGTATCTTCAATATGGGCCTGTAAAGAATCCTATCCAGGATAAACATAAGGACAAGAAAATTGACCATCTGGACAAAGAAGGTCCAATTCAACTGAATCATAGGTAGCCCCCTAGACCACGAATATAAGGAGCAACGCCACCACGAGTGAATAAATACCCGTGGATTCTGAAACAGCCTGGGCAACAAGCATGGTTCGCGTCAAGAGGCCGGCCTCTTCAGGATTGCGGCCAATGGCTTCACATGCCTTGCCTCCCACGAAACCCTCTCCAACACCTGGTCCTATGGCACCCAATCCCATGGCTAGACCAGCACCCAAGAAGGCCGCGGCCCTCATCAGATCTTCCCCACTAATGCCCATAAAATTATCCTCCTTGTCTTGTTCTCTTTAAACCACAAATATGGGCACAAGGGCAATTACAAGGGCATATATGGTA
>QMLJ01000091.1 GCA_003643935.1 Deltaproteobacteria bacterium
GGATGGTATTCTCTACGAGGTCATGAAACCCCCTCTACGTTTGAAAAATGCGATCGTCTCAAGGCTGAAGATAATGTCCAAGCTGGATATAGCCGAACGCAGACTACCACAGGATGGAAGGATAAAGTTGAAGATACAAGGAGGGAAAGAGGTTGAATTCCGTGTGTCCGTGCTTCCTACCCTCTTCGGTGAAAAGGTAGTGCTACGCTTGCTAGACAAATCAAACCTACAGCTTGACATGACAAAACTGGGCTTCGAGGAAGAGGCCTTAAAGAAATTCAAGGAAGCGATATACAAGCCATGGGGCATGGTCCTGGTAACAGGGCCCACTGGATCTGGTAAAACTACCACCCTATACTCTGCGCTCAGTGAATTAAACAAGACAGAGTGCAATATCTCCACGGCAGAAGACCCCGTTGAATTTGACCTCCCAGGAATAAACCAGGTTCACATGCACGAAGAGATCGGGCTAACCTTTGCCTCTGCCCTCAGGTCCTTCCTGAGACAGGATCCTGATATTATAATGGTCGGAGAAATAAGGGATTTCGAGACCGCTGAGATTGCAATAAAGGCAGCACTTACCGGTCACCTTGTGCTGTCTACTATCCACACGAATGACGCCCCATCCACGATCAACAGGCTTCTCAACATGGGCATAGAGCCCTTCCTGGTTGCATCCTCGGTGAATCTCATAGTGGCTCAGCGACTCGCCAGGAAAATATGTCCCAAGTGCAAGGTCGAGGACGACATACCCAAGGAAACACTTATACAAATGGGCATGGATTCAGACGAGGCATCAAGAACTGTATGTTACAGGGGTAAGGGATGCCCTGACTGCGGGAACACTGGCTATAAGGGGAGAATCGCCCTCTATGAGGTAATGCCGGTGGACGACAGTATAAAGGAATTGATACTCATGGGGGCATCTGCATCTGAGATAAAGAAAGAGGCCATAAAGTGCGGAATGAAGACCCTTAGGCAGAGCGGCCTTACCAAGATATCAGAGGGTGTTACAACAGTATCCGAGGTCATGAGGACAACAATAGCCGACTAAAGGAGAATCCCATATGGAAAATGCAGCTAACATATATGACTTACTTAAAGTAATGGTTGAAAAAGGGGCTTCTGACCTCCATATTACAACCGGGACCCCGCCCCAGATAAGGATACGAGGCTCTCTATATCCCCTCGACATGCCTCCGTTAAAAGCACAGGACACAAAACAACTCTGTTACTCAATACTAACAGAGGCCCAGAAACACAGGTTCGAAGAGGACATGGAGGTTGACCTCTCTTTTGGTATAAAGGGACTTGCTAGGTTCCGTGTAAACATGTTCGTACAACGGGGCGCCGTGGCGGGTGTCTTCAGGATGATACCATATGAAATCCAATCCATAGAGACCCTTGGACTCCCGCCTGTTGTGGGGACATTAACTCAGCTTCCAAGGGGGCTAGTCTTGGTTACAGGGCCTACAGGTGCAGGAAAATCAACCACACTTGCAGCGCTGCTGGACAAGATAAACAAGGAAAGGCATGGTCACATTGTGACCATAGAGGATCCCATTGAGTTCGTGCATAAGCACCAGGGGTGCATAGTGAACCAGAGGGAAATAGGATCTGACACAAAGGGCTTTTCAAATGCCCTCAAGTACATTCTCCGCCAGGATCCTGACGTTGTCTTCATCGGGGAGATGAGAGACCTGGAGACCATGCAGGCTGCACTTACAACTGCGGAGACAGGTCACCTTGTCTTTGCCACACTCCATACCAACTCAGCCGTACAGACTATAAACCGCGTGATAGATGCATTCCCTTCCCATCAGCAATCACAGGTAAGGGCACAGCTCGCGTTCGTTCTTGAGGCAGTTATTGCCCAGCAACTTATCCCCAAGCTGGATGGTACAGGGAGGGCCCTGGCCGTTGAATTCATGATATCCACCCCTGCCATAAGGAACCTGATAAGGGAAGACAAGATCCACCAGATATACTCGCAGATGCAGGTAGGACAATCAAAACATGGTATGCAGACCATGAACCAGTCTTTGCTCTCTCTGTTTCTCCGCAAGCAGATATCATTGGATGATGCGCTGGGGTGGTCTTCTGATCCAGAAGAGTTAAGACAGATGATATCATCTCCTCATCAGCAGCGTGGACAGGCATTTAGGGAAAGGAGATAAGTTATGCCTGTATTCTTATGGGAAGGCAAATTGCCAGATGGTAGCGTAAAGAAGGGAGAGATAGAGGCCCAGAATAAGGCGGCAGTTAATATGGTCCTGAGACGACAACGCATACTGCCGTTAAAAATAAAAACAAAGCCAAAAGAGATCACCCTTTTCAAGAAGAAGATAAAGACAAAGGACGTGATGCTATTCACAAGGCAATTTTCAACCATGATCAATGCAGGTCTTCCCCTTGTCCAATGCCTTGAAATACTGCTATCCCAGCAATCCAACCCAACCTTCAAGAAGACGCTTTCTGTCATAAAGCAAGATGTTGAGAGCGGATCTACATTTGCTGATGCACTCAAAAAACATCCCGGGGTGTTCGACGATCTTTACGTAAACCTGGTGGTCGCAGGAGAAATGGGAGGGGTACTGGATATAATCCTGAACAGGTTAGCTCAGTACATGGAAAAGACAGAGGCATTAAAAGCCAAGGTAAAGAGTGCGTTAACTTATCCCGTGGTGGTGCTTCTAGTTGCCGTGGGCGTGATAGCACTCATGATGATCTTTGTAATACCAACGTTCCAGGATATGTTCAAGCAGTTTGGATCAGCACTCCCTGCCCCCACACAGTTTGTCGTAAATATGAGCAAATTCTTCAGACACTATACCATGCACATGATAGGGGTTATAATACTCATCGCCTTAGCATTTAAGTGGGTAAAATCCACTGAAAAGGGAAAAACGATCATTGACAAAATAGCGTTAAATCTACCTATCTTCGGTGTACTCTTGAGAAAGGTGGCCGTTGCCAAGTTTACAAGGACACTTAGTACCATGATATCGTCTGGTGTACCCATAATAGACGGCCTTGAGATAACATCAAAGACATCGGGGAATAAGATCGTTGAAGATGCAATACAATCGGTTAAAAAATCAATAAGCGAGGGAAAAACAATGGCTGAACCACTTCAAAACTCCGGCGTATTCCCCGGCATGGTAGTGCAAATGGTGTCTGTCGGAGAAGCTACGGGTGCCCTTGACCAAATGCTCTCAAAAATAGCTGATTTTTACGATGAAGAGGTAGATACAGCCGTTTCTTCCCTGACGTCCATGCTAGAACCACTTCTTATGGTATTCCTAGGTGGCGTCATAGGTGGCGTTGTCATTGCCATGTACATGCCAATATTCCAGATGGCAGGTAATGTATAACAGATACAAGACTCATATATCCCTAGACCAGTGAATGCGTACGAACCTTGACTCATCGGAGTACTTAACGTCGATCTTTCCCTTATGCGCCCTGTAGATGGCATCACCTACCCTCCTGGCAAGATGGTCATCTGTAAATGTTACAACAAGGGAGTCTCTACCTTTAATAGAGATAAGCCGCTTCATGGGAGAGTTTTTCTCCTCGTCCCTGACTATGTTTTTAATCAGGTTTACCAGTTCTTCCCTGTGATCCTTGAAGTATTTACCCTTAAGGTAGACCTCTCCCGCAGGGTAATTGTCCCTTATCCTCCTGCAGGCAGGACATAGATGGGCTTCACCTCTGATTAGATTGCCTCTAGGCCACACCCACCTGCCATCGTGGAAAATGGCCTTGCATTCAGGACAATATGTCCCTTCCGGATATTTCTTGCCTTCTTCATAAGGATCGTGATCTTTCTCTTTTATGTATCTGTCCCTACGCATGGTCTCACCCCTTTATTTGATATAGCAACTCAGGATAAAAGCAAATGACCTGACAACAGAAAAATCATTAAAATACAGAAATTTTCCGGAATCGGAATAAGGGCTTGCATGATTATGCTCAATATATGCATAGCCAAAATCAGATCTCCTTATGGACACGCCCTTTAAAATTATACAACTAAGATCTAGGATGTCAACCAGGATAAAACTTACCTGTGTCAAAGACTTGCTATGTTTTGATCAAGTCTCAGCCAGTTTTAAGCTGGAAGTCCTTGTTTGATAATGAGATTATGTAATAATTGCAGGTCGAAGTCGATATCACAGTGCCATCCGCATCAACAATGCTCATATCCAGTAACCAGTCTCCTTTACCCCTTTCTTCTATGGGCTTTATCCTTGCATTGGCATCTTCCTCTGATATGCTTAACTCACAGAAGATATCCTTGGATGTAGGTTTCAGATAGCGAATGCTCATTTCCTTATTGATAGGGATGAATCTCTCGACCCCGTAAGTACAGAAGAACAGCGCAGCTCCAGATATCTCCATAAGCATAAACTGCGTGCCGGCATATACAACCCCTATATGGTTCAGGTGTTTTTCCTTCACAGGCACCCATAGTTTTACATGCCTTTCTTCCAGGACCTCTGCATCAATACCACTCATTTGAACCCATGGTATTGTATCCTTAAGCATGGTTTTAAGTAGATCAAAGTCCAAACCAAACCTCCTTTGCAAGCCAGTTTACTCATTGCCCTTCTAGTCCCGATTCCTTCTCATGTACCTTTTACCTTCACAGATTACCTTATCCTGATTAACGAGCCTTGTAAGATGCTTTTTTATCATCTGCTGTTCATAGTAAAATAGTATTGGGTCAGGCTTTGAATAATCATAACCATATATAGGGGAAAACCTCGTGATCTCTTCCAAAGAAATCCATTTATCCATAGGCGTCAAGCCGTGTATTATATCATCCCTGTCTGCAAAAGTCTTCTCGTAAATGGATACCCTCTTTTCAAAATATGACCTCTTTACAGGCCTCGCATGTGAAGATACATAGATATTAAAAGGTATTTCCTTCACCCTTGCAATAGAAGTTCTAAATGCATCTATATCTGATTCTTCGTTTCCATACCAAGGCCCAAATGGACTCAAGTCTATATCAAAGCCTATAAAAATACCTCTGTCAGGTTCCCATAGGCAGTAATGGTCTTCCAGGTGTCCCGGGGTGTACATGGATACGAATTTCGTATGACCAAGGTTTATTATATCTCCATCATTGTACGAGTCTGTGGGTGTAAAATTGCGAAATCCCGTAATGGAAAGGCCTTTGGCCTTCCAAAGACTCGCAATATCCGGGCCCACTAACCTCAAGGCAAGCTTATCGCTGTCGCAGATGCTGTCTTTATGGTTGTCTGGCACCTTGATATCGCACCTGCATAGTTTTTGTAATAGCCAGTTACCCGAGGTGTGATCAGGGTGGGAATGTGAATTTATAATAAGATCTATACTTACCACAGATGCAAGCTTCTCTATGATATCCAGACCACAGCCTGCATCTAACAAGGCATTTATTTCGTCCAATATTAGGATCGCGTTTGAATAGGGTGACCTGCTCCTGTTGTTCCCTTGAATAACGTGTATTCTCTCTGATATTGCACTAAACTTAATGCCAAAACTATTCAACTTATCCAAAACCATAACCCAGAGCTATATTACTTCTTGGCCCAACGGTCAACATGGCAACTTGCATTTGCCCTTAGCGTAACTATTTATACGCTATTATCGAATAACAAGTCAGCAATCCCTGATCCCTTCGACATGGGTACTCCTGTACAGAGATCTACATCAAGCTATAATTTTACTGGCGGTACTGGTAGATACATGCATCTTTGAATGCATCTTATTTTAACTTGCAGGAATATACAGAAAAACCCCATTCATTACTTAAATA
>QMLJ01000092.1 GCA_003643935.1 Deltaproteobacteria bacterium
CTCTATCCAAAATTGTTATAGCATTGTTTCCCCCTGACCAGGGACGATTGAACCTTTCCAGGAGGTATATCAAGGACAAGATCGAGCATAGGTATAAAGATAAAGTCAGGATAGACGGGGCATATAAAGTAAGCATTACTCGTAGCTATGTGAATATATCCCGGGAAAGGCTCAAGGATATTTTTACAAAAGAGCTGCTCACCAAGAATCCCTGGCCCCACAAAGGTAAGATAAAAATTACGAATTTTAGTGCCCCCATGACGGTGAAGATACCACAAGAGATGAGTAAAACCTACTGTGTGAAATTCCCTAACAGGAGTAGGTTCATAGGGCCTACATCGGCACTCATTATATTCGGCAAGGTTAACTCTAAAAGGAAGGTCATACATACAAGTGCATTCATTAGCTTCAGCACAGAGATCCCGGTTGCATCTCACACGATAAGGCGTGGTTGTATCATTACAAGCGACGACCTGAAAATGAAATACCTAGACATATCCCGCCTGCCAGTCCTTGTAATGGATACAAAGGATTGCATTGGGATGAGGGCAAAGACATACATAAAAAAAGACCGACCCATACTCGCAGCCAACATAGAGAAGCCACCTGCCATATCACGTGGCCAGGTCGTGCTCATAGAGGCTCAAGGGAACAACATAGTAGTGTCTGATAAAGGTGTAGCACTAAGAGACGGATATATAAAGCAGACAATACCTGTAAAGAACCTTACATCGGGCAGGCAGGTCCTCGGTACGGTGGTTGGTTCTTCAAGGGTAAGGGTAGAGTTTTAGGAGAAGGTTATGAGGATAAAGCTGGCCGATATCTTAAGCATTTTATGCGTAGCGCTCTTGTCAGGGGGTTGTGCACACCAGACAGGACCGCATCTAACACCTGACGACCTAGCAATACCTGTAGAGTCACCCGTAGACAGGACGACACCCCCTGGATCTCTCTGGTCACCCAGCTACAAATTTGTAAACCTTTTCTCTGATCTAAAGGCCAAAAATGTCGGAGATGTTGTACTGGTACAGATCACTGAGAACTCTAAAGGCAAAAAAGAGGCCAATACAAAGACAGAAAGGACCAACGATGTTGTAAACTCGATTGGTAATCTTGTGGGATTACCCCTGACCCATGCATCTGTTAATGGGACAAATCTTAACCCTGGTATAACTGCACATACTGATTCAGAATTCGAGGGCAAAGGCAAGACATCCCGGACCAGTGATATACAGGCCACAGTGGCTGCCAGGGTAGTGCGCATACTACCTTCGGGAAACATGTTTATCCGCGGCAAAAAACAAATACGGCTAAACCACGAAACGCAGTATATTATACTCTCAGGCATCATAAGGCCTGATGACATAAGCTCCAACAACACGATACAATCTACCTACATAGCAGATCTTCGTTTGGCATACTATGGCTCTGGTATTATCGGCGACCAGGAGGAAAGGGGCTGGCTTTCCAGGCTGGTAGACAAGGTGTGGCCATTCTGAGGTGGAGTATGAAAAAGTTACTAGCAATAATTGTTAGCATAACGATGTTCTCTCCATTGGTTCTAGGTGCAAGGATAAAGGACCTAGCGGAGATACAAGGCGTTAGAGACAACAGGATACTGGGTTACGGGCTCGTGGTGGGACTCAACGGTACAGGTGACAAGGCAGGATCAGAATTTACCATAAGGTCTCTTGCCAACATGCTTAAGAACATGGGTATAGTGGTAGACCCCGACCTCCTTAAGGTAAAGAACGTGGCAGCCGTTGTTGTATCAGCCAGCATGCCCCCGTTTGCAAAAAGCGGGCAAAGATTGGATTGTACTATATCTTCCATTGGTGACGCGACTTCCCTGGCAGGTGGCACGCTCATATCAACACCATTATACGGCCCGGACGGCAAGGTATATGCCATGGCACAGGGCCCGGTCTCTGTTGGCGGGTTTGCAGTCTCAGGTGAATCTGGCACAGGCGTCACCAAGAATTTCCCGACCGCTGGTAAAGTACCTAATGGTGCTGTGTTAGAACGTTCATTAGACTTCAAATTTGATAATAATGAAATCAAGCTGCTACTGGATAACCCTGACTTTACTACTGCTCACAGACTGGCGAAATCCATCAACTCCTATGTTGGAACTAGCGTAGCCCATGCCAAGGATATCTCTACCGTAACAGTGAACATACCGAAAAAATATGAGAAAAAAGTGGTAGACTTTATATCCATGATAGAGAGAATAGACGTGACCCCAGACTCTCGAGCCAAGGTGATTGTAAACGAAAGGACAGGAACCGTTGTAATGGGTAAGGATGTAAGGATATCTACAGTTGCCATTGCGCACGGGAACCTGAGCATAAAGATAACTGAAGCGCCAAAGGTATCCCAGCCAACACCTTTCTCTACTGGTAGAACCGTTGTAACCCCAAGGACAGGTGTCAGGGTAGCCGAGGGTGGTAGGAATCTTGTGGTACTCCCAAGGGGAGCTACCATAGGCGACTTGGTAAGCGCTCTAAATGCAATAGGTGTTTCCCCAAGAGATCTTATTGTTATACTGCAGGCTATAAAGGCAGCCGGTGCCCTACACGCCGAACTGGAGATAATATGATAAAAGAGATCTCACAGCTGTATCACCTGAAAGAGACTGACCCCAACAAGGCATTGAGGCAGGCATGCAAAGAGTTTGAATCTATATTTACCTATCAGATGATGAAGGTCATGGGAGAGACTGTGCCTGAAGGTTTTCTGGGCAAAGGTCTGGCAGACAGCATATACAGAGATATGCTCTATATGAATATAGCTAAAGAGATTTCAGGGGGTAACGGCCTTGGCATAGGGTCAATACTGTATAACCAGATACAGCAAGGTAGGAAGGGATAATGGATAATCTCTTTTATTCTGCCGATAAAAATACAAAAGGGAGAGACAGGACCATGAAACCCAAAGATATCGGAGAAGTGCTTTTGCAAGAAAAAAGGCTGGTGTCCGAACTCGTGACCTTAATGGAAAAGGAGGTGGAAGATATCATAGGGGGTAATGTAGATGCCCTTGAAGAATCCCTTCCTATAAAGCAGGCCATAGTTGATAGTATTGCAAAGTGCAGATATGAGAACGCCGAGTATTATACTCAGCCCACTGAACCGGATAATGTCACGGGGGTAAGGGCACTACAGCAGGAACTCATAGCTTTATGGAGAAAGGTATCGGGCCTGAATAGAATATCAAAGACACTTGTGGAAAGGCGCCTCAAGGAAATAGGTGAACAGTTAAAGCCCTTCATAAGCTCCAGTAAAGACGTATACACGAGGTCTGGCATGGTTTCAACCAGATCAAGTTGTATCATAAAGGGGGGGACTTGATATGCCAGGGATCAGCGGTGCACTTAACATAGCAAAATGGGCCCTTTATGCAGACCAACTTGCCATGGAGATTACGTCCAATAATATAGCCAACGCCAATACTCCGGGGTACTCAAAACAAAGCCTCAGGCTCCAGGCAAATAATCCCATTACAATGGGCCCTGGCCAGATCGGAACAGGTGTCATGGCAAAAGAGGTCCTAAGGGCATACGATTATTTCCTGAACGAACAGGTTTGCGAAAAAAAATCTGACTACAGCAAGTACAGCGCACAGAAAGACGCTCTTGAAGAGATAGAGATGATCTTCAATGAAAGTGATGAGACCGGCATTAACAAACTCACCGGGGAATTCTGGAATGCATGGAGCGACGTTGCCAATAATCCCGACAGCCTCCCGGAAAGAGACGCCCTCCTTGCAAAGACGACCAACCTTGTCCAGGCCATACAGGCCATTGACTATGATCTCAGGTCCTACCAAAGTCACCTCGACAGCAACATCCAGGTATCTGTCGAAAAGATAAACACGATGATAGACGAGATAGCAGACCTGAACCAGCAGATATCCAACGTAGAAGTAAAGGGCATGATCAATGCAAATGACCTGCGTGACAAAAGGGACATGTTACTAGAACAACTCTCAGAATATATGGGTATCTCCTATTATGAAGAGCAACAGAGCGGACAGGTAATGGTGTATATACTGGGTGGTACACCTCTTGTACTAGGTAACGAGACCTATCATCTGAGTTCCGAGAAACAAGATACAGATGGCACACCAACCGATTATACCCAGGTTTTCTGGAATGATCATTCTGGACGGCAGGTCAACATAACCAACAGGCTGGAAAAGGGAAAGATAGCAGGTTGGGTGGATGTACGAGATAACAGGATAGGTTCTTACATCAACTCTATGAACACATTCACTGAGGAACTTATATGGCAGGTGAACTCCCTACATTCCGCGGGGTCCGGTCTTGCATCCCTTAGTTCGCTTACCAGCACAGCAGATGTCAGTGCGACCGATGTACTGGATGCTGACTTCAGATTCAGCGATAGGTTCAACCCGGGAGGAAGTTTTGATATCGTGGTCTACGACCAGGATGGTAACGTGGTCTCGGACAACCCGATCACTCTTGCTGCAGGTGCAACCGTTGGTGATCTCATAAACGACATAAACTCTGTATCACATATGAATGCGGCCATTACATCGGACAACAAGCTCTCTATAACCTCTGAGAGCGGATACACCTTTGCTATCAACCCAACCGATGGCGCGGACAACAACAATGCACTTGCTATACTTGGGATCAACACATTCTTTGACTGGAACGAGAGTGCAGGTGATTTTACTCAAACCATTGGAATCAATCCGTCCATAGAATCCAATCCACAGGCTATATCAGCTGGATACCTAGATGAAAATAAAAAGATAGCCCCCGGAGATAATCAGGTAGCACTTGGCATATACGGCTTGCAGGATGCGGTGATCGATATTGACGGTTCAAATACAACCCTTGATAGCTATTACAGCTCATTTGTATCTGATGTTGGAGTACATGTGCAGAACGCTCAAATGAACGAGAAGTATAACGACACCCTGCTATCTCAGTATACAAAGAGAAAGGAGAGCATTACAGGCGTAAATCTGGACGAAGAGATGGCCCAATTACTGAAGTTCCAGCATGCATACCAGGCAGCTGCGAAACTCATTTCCATATCTGACGAAATGCTTCAGACCTTGCTTTCGATCAAATAATAGGTTAAAATAGTATTATCTTAGATAAAAGCCATGGGAGGGCATATTGTTAATACTGACACGGAAGGTCGGAGAATCAATAGCCATAGGGGATGATATCCAAATTTACATAGTGGATATCAGGGGTACTCAGGTAAAATTGGGAATAAAGGCCCCTTCTGACGTAACAGTCCACAGGGAAGAGGTATACCTTAGGATACAGGAAGAAAACAAGCGTGCTGCAGAGGTGGGCAAAGAAGACCTCTTTTCAGCTGAAGACCTTATCAAAAAGAGGCAACCCTAGCAAAAAACCTGTTGATACTGACCACTAAAAAGCCTATATAGCAGGCATGAATTTTTATAGGAAAGCAGGGGATCGGCATCTTTATAGACTTATATATCTCTAAGCCATTCTCATAATTTATGGTACAAACAAGATGGAAGGATGCTTCAAAAAACTGTATTAAACAAGTTCTAAGGGAGGTGAAGATATGAAAAAGCTTATTGGTTGGCTTGTAGTTTTCTCTGCAGTTGGTGCACTAGCCTATGTCTTTATGGACGAGGACAGAAAAAAGAAAGTACTTGAAATGCTAGGGCTCTAAGAGGGCTTGAGGGCTTACTAGCCCTCAACCCTGCTTTCCTTTTCCAAGACGTTTGGAGTATTACTCACTACATCATACATGGCTGTTGAAAACATCACTCTAACTACGTTATACAA
>QMLJ01000093.1 GCA_003643935.1 Deltaproteobacteria bacterium
AGGTAATGAACTATGCGGACCAACCGCTGTAATGAACTCAATTACCAAGTTACCACTTACACGGATATACAACGGTGCCAACCTGAACATGAGATTTAACGGTAAGCGTATCAATGAAGATAAATTCAAGGCCCTTATAGATACCTATTTCAAGAAAGGTGGTATCCAGGTCCAGTTTAACATAATAGAGCCTGAAACACTGAAAGACGCCAAGATAAGGCCAGAGAAGTACAAGGACCTGGTTGTTAGGATAAGTGGATATTCCGCGCTGTTTACAGGCCTGAGTGAAACAGCCCAGGACGAGATCATAAGCAGGACCGAGTATGAACTATGATTGTAAGAGTTATCGGCTTTCAGCCTTACAAAGGTGTCCTCACGAGATACTTTTAAGACTAATAGCAGGGGAGGTTAAAGATGGGAAAGGTCATGACCATGAAACAGGCCATAGCCAGCCATGTAAATGACGAAGACCTCGTATTCATAGGCGGCTACATATGCAGGACACCCTTTGCCGCCATTCACGAGATCATAAGGCAGAAAAAGAAGGACCTTACCATAACAAGGAGCAATGCTGCTGACGACTTTGACATGATGATAGGGGCCGGCATTGTGAAACGATTCATAGGTACGTTCCTATCACTCGGGGTATACGGGCTTGGACGCTGTTACAGACGCTCCATTGAAAAGGGAATCCCCCGCAAGATAGAGGTGGAGGAATACACAAACCTCTCCCTACCAATGATGCTTCTGGCAGGGTCCATGGGAATGCCTTTCGTACCGGTAAGAGATATGCTGGGTACTGATCTTCTCAAGATAAAGGCCTTCATGGGGGAGAAGAAGTACAAGCTCATAGATTCCCCATTTGATGGAAAACCCACGTTACTCGTACCTGCCTTAAACCCTGACATTGCAATAATACATGTCCAGCAGGCAGATGAAGACGGCAATGCCCAGATATGGGGCATCGGAGGGGACTGCAAGGTAGGCGCCAACGCCGCGAGAAAAGTCATCGTGAGCTGCGAGAGAATCGTGGACAGGGATACCATTGGAAAGGACCCATCGAGAACCATTGTGCCATCATTCAAGGTAGCAGCCGTTATAGAAGAACCCTATGGCGCCCATCCTGGCTATACACCGGGGTTCTACGACGTAGACTTTGCCTTTGGTGCTTTATATCAAAAGGCATCAAACACGCTTGAAGGATTCAATGATTTCTTGAAAGAGTGGGTCTTTGATATAGAAGACAGGACAGACTACATACAGCACTACATACAGACTTTTGGATATTCCAGGTTTAAAGAGCTTCAGGCGAGGTTCGACTACGGATACCCTGTAAGCTATGAGTACTGAATACTTACAAGCCAGAGGAGGTATACCATGCACAGACATCCGGACGATTATATAAAGCCCGAGCTGATGGCATGCTGCGGTGCAAGGGAGATTAAGGATGGTGACGTGGTAATAGTTGGTACGGGTTTTCCAACCATGGCAGCCAACATAGCAAAATACACGCATGCCCCAAATGCGACCTTGATGCAGGAGTCAGGTGTATTTGATGCGCGGCCCAGGAGACCTGCCCTATCGGTTGGTGATCCCTGTCTCAACCCAGGGGCTGCCATGATAGGTGGGCTGGTGGATATAATGGGGATGTTTTTACAGGCAGGATGGATCGACGTGGGATTCTTATCAGGCAGCCAGGTGGACAAGTTTGGAAACATCAACACCACGGTTATAGGTGACTACAACAAGCCCAAAAGCCGCCTTCCAGGTAGCGGCGGCGCAAACCCCATAGGTTCCCTGGCAAAGAAAGTACTCATAATAGCCCTTCATAACAAGAAAAGGCTGGCCGAGCACGTGGACTTCATAACAACACCCGGGTACATAGATGGCCCTGGCTCAAGGGAAAAATGGGGGCTGCCCGATGATACAGGCCCACATGTCATTATTACAAACAAGGCAGTAATGAGGTTCGACAAGGATACAAAGGAGGCATACCTGGCCACCTATCACCCAGATACCTCTGTTGATGAGATCATAAGCCTTACCCCTTGGGAACTGAAAGTGGCAGACGATGTACATGAGACAGAACCTCCGCGCGAAGAAGAACTCAAGGTCCTCCGCGAGGTACTTGACCCACAAAGGATGATAAGGATCTACGAGGCAAGGGGGTATGTGTAAATAAGGTATAGGGTATAGGGTACAAGGTACAGGGTATAAGGTACAAGGTATAGGGTATAGGGTATAAGGTGCAGGGTATAGGGTACAAGGTTTACGCCTAAAGTTTTTGCTGAGTGCTGGAGGTTGAGAGCTAAAACGTAGGTTGACTAGAGCTTTAGCGGAACCCAGCAGGACAGATGGTCAGGAGGGATCGAATGGAGTATACAAGGATGCTAGCAGATACATGTGCAAACGTGTCAATAGCCAAGCTACCACCCAAGGTTATACACAAGGCCAAGCTCTGCGTGCTTGACTTCATAGCAAACATCTATGGATCCTCAATGCTGGACCCTCTAAGGTCCATTGCAGGGTATATCCATTCCCTTGGTAAACCTGAGAGGGCAACTGCCCTTGGGTGGGGGTTCTCTACAGGTGTGCAAGATGCTGCATTCCTAAACGGCATCGCTGCAGAGGCCATAGAGGCACAGGATGGCCTTCGCTTTGGCGGCAACCATCCTGGTGTTGCAGTCATTCCAGCCACCCTTGCCGTGGCCGAGGACATAGGGCTCGGCGGAAAGGACGTGATAGAGGGAATAATAGCAGGCTACGAGGCAGCTAACAGGGTGGCCCAGGCCATGCATCCAGGACATACCCTCTCTGGATTTCTCCCCACAGGTACATGCGGCACCTTCGGGGCTGCAGCTGCTGTATCTAAGCTCAAAGGCATGGGAACCGAGGGCATGCTAAACACACTGGGTATTGCTGGTTACATCCTTCCCATCTCTATGGCAGAGCAACTCATGGGAGGATACACAGTAAAGATTGTACAGGGTGGCCAGGCAGCCAAGGTCGGTATTACTGCTTCAGACCTTGCTGCCCTGGGCATTACTGGGGAACCCTATGTGCTTGAGGGCTCATCACTAAATGGCGGCTTTACACAGATTACAACAAAGATGGAAACAAAACTTGACAAGATACATGAAGAACTGGGCAAGCAATTTTCCATTATGGACGTATACTTTAAGCCATATACTGCATGTCGCCATACACACGGTGCCATACAGGCAATTCTGGAAATCTTAGATAATAAGTCTTTTGAGATCGAGGAGATAGAAAAGATCGATGTGTTTACATATGGAATCGCACTTATAGCCGTAGGAAAGGGTATCAGAGAAAAAGACACCTTTGTATCTGCCCAGTTTTCCATACCGTACTGCGTATCAGCCTGCCTCTTAGACGGCGAGCTGGGACCAAGACAGCTACATAAAAACAGGATAACGGACCCTTCCATACTGGATCTTTCTAAGAAGGTAAAGGTAAGTATGGATGAAGAGCTCAACAGTATGTATCCTGATTTTACAGCAACCCGGGTGGAAATACATCTAAAGGGAGGAAGGAAACTTGAAAGGCAGGTCGATACACCGAAGGGGGATCCAAGGGATCCCATGGATGAGAAGGACATATCAGACAAGGTCGTGTCCTTTTCAGGTTCAAGGGATAGAAGGAAAGTAGCAGACGTGATCAATATGGTCATGGATCTGGAGAATATCGGGAACATAAGAGACCTGATAGAAATCATTTAGCCAATACATAATAATACATAATAAAGGAGTTACCATGGATTTCAGTCTTAGCCAGGAACAGCAGATGCTAATTGATACTTTAAAAACAATGGCCAAAAGGGAAAATTTCAAAGAACTTGCCTCCAATATCGATGCCACCGGTGAGTTTCCAAGGCACCTCATGAAGAAATACGGGGACATGGGCCTCCTTGGCATGACACTATCTACCGAATACGGTGGAGGAGGCAGGCCAGCCATAGACGCCATACTGGCGATTGAAGAACTTGCAAAGTTCAGTCCCATAATTGCCGGCCCTGTCTTTGAGTCAAACGTGGGTCCTGTAAAGGTGATAGACCTTTTTGGGACCGAAGAGCAGAAAAACAGCATCATACCTGGTGTATGCAAGGGCGAGTACAGTGTCTCGGTCTGCATGACCGAGCCCGGGGCAGGTTCTGACCTCACAGCATTATCCACTAATGTAAGAGAAGATGGTGATCATTATATCCTCAATGGGAGAAAGGCCTTTATCACGGGTGGCGGGGAGGCAAGCCATTATCTTGTTTACGTAAGGTTCGGAGACATCCCTGGATACAAGGGTATCGGAGCTATCATAGTTGAGGAAGGTATGCCCGGGTTCAGCTTCGGTAAGCAGGAGGAATACATGGGACTCCGTGGCATGCCTTCATGTGACCTTATCTTTGAGGATGTACATATACCAAAGGAGAATGTGGTGGTGAAACCAGGTGATTTCAAAAACCTGATGCTGACCTTTGATATTGAGCGTTGCGGTAATGCCGCCATGTGCCTTGGAGTCGCAGGCGGTGCTCTGGAAGAGGCAAAGGCATACGCCCAAGAGCGTCAAGCCTTTGGGCGTCCCATATGCGAGTTCCAGGCCATACAGTTCATGATCGTGGACATGGCAATGAATCTGGATGCAGCAAGGCTACTTGTTTACCGGGCTGCTACTGGTGCAGGCCAGGGGCTGCCTTCCATCTACGAATCTGCAATCGCGAAGTGCTTTGCCAATGAGATGGTAATGGATGTTACCAACCGTGCAATGGAGGTGTTTGGCGGTTATGGCTATTCAAAGGAGTTTCCGGTTGAGAGGATGCTCCGCGATGGAAGGGCATGGAGAACAGCTGGAGGCACAATGCAGATGTTGAGGATCACCATAGCGAGCCTCATATTTGGCAGGCGCTTTAACCAGCGCAAGGACTGAGTTATGACCTTTAAAACTCAAAAAATAAGGAGGTAAAGAATGAGTCGTTATTATAGGGATGCTGACCACCTTTACGAGATCTATGGATACTTTCTTGACAGGATACTTACAGATCCCAAGATTGGGCCTAAGATGGCCAAGGCCGGCATAATCATCAAGTTTATCTACACGGATCCTGACTGCGAGATCACCATTGACCTAAAGAATCCACCATCAAAGCCCGGATATTACGGGACCTATTACCTGGGCCCGTGCGATCTCAAGGAGGATGTGTGGTCCAAGCAGGCCGCTGATTTCTCGCACAGTTTCTGGCATGGTTTTGAAAACCCCATAGCAGGGGTAACCAAGGGAAAAATAAAACAGGGCGGTAAGATCACTGCCATGCTAAAGCTCCTACCGGTTGTCAGGCCTGCATTCAAGATGTTCCCCGTAATACTGGAGGAGATGGGTTACCATGACCTTATTATTACAAAAGGGAAAAAACGAAAATAATTCATAAGTTCGAGCAACTTTACTGGACATACACTCTCAAATTATCTGCCTGACTGATGTGAGGTGGCATACCACGGGGCTACCCATCGCAGTTTTTTCTTAGATGTTTTGCCAAAAGGATTTTATGCCTTGACTAATGACTAAAAAAGATCCTTCATAGCAGTCCAGTTAAATTTTTTGGCTATATCCAGGGCCTTTTCCCAGTCCATGTTGTTGAAACCAATGTTAAACAAGGCTGCTGGCGTATTATTGCCAGATTTCTTCAGGAGCACGGCTATGTTACCGCTCTTGTCTTTCTTGTTGTAGATAATACCCACGCTAAATCCCTTAATCTTTGTTATCTTAACG
>QMLJ01000094.1 GCA_003643935.1 Deltaproteobacteria bacterium
ACTCACAACCCTTTTTACCTATCACCTCAAAATCAGCAATCTTCCCGTGAGCTGTGTTTTTAAAAGCTGAAACCACATCTTCATGACAATTCAAGCAGGTTTTATCTCCCACATAAGTAGCTCCAGGAATAGTAAGAAGAGTTGAAGTCTTGAAAGGAGTTCGACAGCCCATGATAACTAGAAACATCAACCCAAAACAAAGGGCACCAATCTTACCTACATTCCACTTGCTCATCTTCATATCCTTTCATATTGATAATCCCTGCACCTAAACCTGTAACCGCCAATGTACCACCTGTTAGCTTTAA
Organism: Deltaproteobacteria bacterium; assembly: GCA_003643935.1. Lineage (GTDB taxonomy): Bacteria > Desulfobacterota > Desulfomonilia > UBA1062 > UBA1062 > B14-G9. The sequence continues at coordinate 309 of QMLJ01000094.1, forward strand.
AAAACCCCGCCTGCTTATATCCATACCTCTTCTCCTGTTAATTAATTTATATGTATATTTTATAACGTCTTAACAATCAAAGCAACAATAAATTAATTCTATTAAAAGCATTTATTCAAGCTCCCTGAAAAGGTATGCTGGAAAGATTATATGTTTAATATTTAACAAATTCAGAAGGAAACCCTTGACTTTAACTGACATAACAAATACTATGCATCCCCATGAAATGGGATTCTATCATAGAGGCTTACCCTCAAAGCAGGGAAGATATATTAAAAGCCAGGGAAATAAGAGATATTACAAATAACATCCTCCAGAAGGAGTACTCGAAGTTCAAGATAAAAGCACCTAGTACTGATGAGACTGGAATATCCATACTGGAGCAAGACTCTGTTCATTCAGAAATATTAGCCCTTTTAGAAGGCATCTGCATCAGGGCATGGAATCAGGCATTTGAAAATAACTCCCAAGAGAATATAAAGGATAAAATAGGTCATATACTTTCAACCGGATATTTAACAAAGGATACAGGGCAAGACATTAGACTAGAGATGACAGTGCACAATGTTACAAAGGGGGTTCTTTTCTTCTTAAGGAAAGAAAACGAGGACATAATACCGAAAACATGGTCCCATGGCAAATGCCCCTTTTGCGGGACATATCCCAGGCTGGCCTATGACTCGGAAGATAAGAGAATGCTTTGCTGCCCGATCTGTGGACATACATGGAGATTCCCCAGGCTAAGGTGCCCTTGCTGCAACAATACCGATCATAACCTCTTAGGTTACTTTGAGGCAGATGGCATTGAGGGCATACGGGTATACTTTTGCAAAAAGTGCAAACATTACATAAAATCCATAGATACAAGAAAAAGAGCCGTGCTTGATCCTCAAACCGATGATGTCTTGAGCCTAGAGATGGACAACCTGGCGTTGAAAGAAGGCTTTGTAGCTTAGAAGCAGTGCTTCAGGCCTTGCGGTCCTTCCCAACAACATATGCAACCCATACACTGATTTCATATAGTACAAGTAAGGGTACTGCGAGCAGTATCTGGCTTATAACATCTGGCGGCGTAAGTATGGCAGCGGCTATAAAGATTATCAGGATAGCATATTGCCTCTTCCTTGCCAGCATGGGATACGTGACAATCCCCATCCTTGCAAGGAAATACACAATAACAGGCAACTCAAAGGTAATGCCAAATGCAAGTAGTAGTTTCGTCACAAGGTTGAGGTATTCCCTCAAAGAGGGTAAGGCCTCTATTTTGCTTGTAGAAAAACCTAGAAAGAACTTGAAACCAAAAGGAAAAACAACAAAAAATGCAAATGAAGCCCCGAGGATAAAAAAGACGGTTGCAACCACAACAAAGGGTAGAACGTATTTCCTTTCATTCTCATACAGGCCCGGCATTACAAACTTCCACGACTGATACAGGATAACAGGCACTGCCAACACAATACCAGAAAGGAACGAAACCTTGAGGTAGGTCAAGAATGCCTCTGGAAGAGACGTATATATCAGGTGACCGCCCTTGGGCATTACTTTTATTAAAGGAGATACAATAAACTCAAATATCTTCCTGGAAAAGGCGTAAGAGCAAGCAAAGCCAACACCTACGGCTATAATGCACTTTATTATCCTCCACCTCAACTCTTCAAGATGATCCGCAAGTGGCATGCGATTTTCACTTTCCAATGTTTAGCCCTCTATATCGTCAGGATCATAGGAGTTGTCTTTATGGCTTATTGTAACACCCCCTCTTGCGTCATTCTTTATATCTTGACTCTTGTCAGTTCTAGATTCTTCCTCTGCCTGGAGATCCAAGGCATTGTTACCTGCATCTTTGTCATCCGATTCAACAGTGACATCAATATCCTTTTTTATCTGGTCTGCTGTTCTTTGCAGTTCACCCATGGCCTTACCCAAATAACGGGCAAGCTCAGGCAACCTCTTTGGACCAAGAATAATAAGCCCCAGTATAAGGATTAACAGTAGTTCCTGACCACCTATACCGAACATGTAAATACTTATAAAGAGTTTTATCATGGGTGTCAAATCAAGGTTATTGCCAACACACCAACTAAGCACAACCTGTCCACTCAAAAAAACCTTATGGTCATTGACATATAAAATGTATGCCTATATATGTGCTATCTGAACTCAAGACACGGAGGATATGATTTATGGCAGACATGGAATCTCTTGAGGTAACAAGAAGATCAGTTTTAGGCAAAAAGGTAAAACGGCTAAGGGCCCAAGGCATGATACCAGGTATTATCTATGGCAAGGGCTTGGAACCAATTCCAATACAGCTGGATTATAAGCAGTTCAGACAGATATACAAGAAAGTACGCGGCACTTCGCCCATCAATCTGGTTATTACAGGAGAGGGAAAACCAGTGGGTACACTCATACAGAAGGTGCAAAGGGATACACTCACGAACAAAATCCTGCACGCGGATTTCTTGAAGGTTGATTTCACAAAGCCGGTTACAGTGGAGGTACCGGTAGTTCTTACAGGCAAAGCCCCGGTAGAGGAATCCGGTATCGGGAAAGTCATGCAGGAAATGATGTATATACATGTAAAAGCCTTACCCACACAGATCCCACACGAGATTGAGGTGGATATATCAGGGCTAGAAAAGACAAATCAAACCATACATGCATCTGACATCCAACTGCCCGAAGGGGTTAAACTCTCGACAATGACTGATGAGACATCGGTCATAGCAAGTGTTATAAAGCATATCTACGAAGAAGAGGCCGAGGCCGAAGAGGAAGAAGAAGAGGCCGAAGAGGGGGAAGAGGAAAAGACAACCGAGGAATAAGTACTACCCCTTTATCATCCCCAAAGGCCTCATCCTGGCAACAACACGTGCAATACCAGCACCGGATATCGTGTTAACAACATCTGAGATATCCTTGTATGCATCTGGCATCTCCTCGGCAAGGGTGGAACCCCTTGCCGCAACGGCATAGATACCCTTTCTATGGAGTTCATCTGATATAGACCTGCCTTTTGCTTGCTTCCTTGCCTTGTGTCTTGACATCAGTCTACCTGCACCATGGCAGGCGCTGTAAAAAGTCTCCTGAGAACCTTCTTCGCCAGTTAATATGTAAGAGGACCTACCCATGTCTCCCGGCACTATCACAGGTTGACCTGTATGCCTGAACCTTGGGGGAAGTCTATCATCACCTGGAGGAAGAGCCCTTGTGGCCCCTTTCCTGTGTATACAGGCTTCCACGTGCTTGCCATGTACTAGAATCTCTTCAATCTTAGCGATATTGTGGCAGCAATCATACAGGAGATACATGCCCATTGACTCCCAAGACCTACAAAACACTTCCTCAAATGCACTTCTTACAAGATGAGTTACCATTCCCCTGTTTACAAAGGCAAAGTTTGCAGCCCCTGCCATTGCACTGAGATATGTATGTGCATCATCGTATGCCAGGGGTGCACATGCAAGCTGCCTGTCAGGCAGGTCAATACCATATGCTGGTAAGGTTCTCAACATGGCGTGTATGTAATCATCGCATACCTGATGACCAAGGCCACGAGAACCAGTATGTATGAGGATCAGGACCTGATTCTCGAAAAGGGAAAACGCCTTGGCTACATCCTTATCCACTATTGAGTCAACAACATCCATCTCGATAAAGTGATTGCCGGAGCCAAGTGTACCAAGTTCAGGTAGCCCCCTTAACTTTGCCCTCTCGGATATGTTGCTGGGGTCTGCGCCGGGTAGTACACCGAAGTCCTCGTGGCACTCGAGGTCAACATCAGGACACAGCCCCTTTTTTACTAGCCACCTCGCCCCCTGTGTAATAATATCCTTAAATTCCTTATCCGTGCATTTTAACACCTTATGCTTAGAACCAACACCAGATGGGACCTTAGTAAAGATACGCTGCAAGATCTGTTCCTTTAAAGGGACTATATCGTCGAGGTGCATGTTGGTAAGCACGCAACGTATACCGCAGTTTATATCGTATCCAACGCCCCCGGGCGAAACGACCCCGTCCTTCTTACTGAAGGCTGCCACTCCACCAATAGGAAACCCATACCCCATATGTATATCTGGCATGGCTATTGATGGACCCAAGATACCTGGAAGGCATGCCACATTAACAACCTGTGATAAGGCCTCGTCTGTATAGAGCCATTTTTCTATAGTGGCATCGGCATATACCATGCCATGTGTCCTCATGCATGCCTGCCTGGGGATCATCAATCTATATGGATCAATCCTCTCTACTTTAAGACCTTTCATGTTTTACTCACGTGTCAAATGTAATGGTTGCTATGTAGAGACCTCTCACCTTTGTGATGTTAAGGCCATGATAAGTTGCAGCCTTAATCTCTGTATCAAGCCGAGAGAAAAGGTACTCACCTGCTATCACGCCAGACACCCGAGAATCCTCTAAAGTATATACCTTAACATCTGACAATCTGAACCCATCCGTGTTTATCCTGTAGATAATCTCCTGTAACCACCTAACTAGAGTATCATCAATATCAATACCATGGACTGAAATGTTTACAGTCTCTTTACCAACGTCTGATCTTGCACCCGTAATATCTACAACCGCTCTTGCCCCCTCTTCAAAAAGGATCTTCATGTCATCTGCCATCACCCTGATTGCCAAGTCTGCAGTATGTTCAATAACCTCGTAAGACATAGGCCTTTCACCCAATTCAATCTTTGTATTTACATCTACTACATTACTGTATAGAAGTCATTGTTGATTGAAAAAAAATAAGGCTAAGAATAATCAAATGAACAGGCTAAAGCAGATACTAATACGAATAAACCACAAGGGTTACAAGGCATACAAGGATATAAAGGGCACATATAACTTTCCGGGTTTCAGACTCTGCATAGACCATGTACAAGGCGATCCCTTTGCATCCCCATCAAGGGTCTGTGTACAAATCGGTTTAAAAGAGTCAGGTTTTCCCAACCACTACATCTCTAATAAGAGTAGAGAGATCGCTTTCAGGGATTTCATGACCCGTAGCTTTAGAGAAGCTATAATAAACGTGGCAAAGGGCAATAGAGGCACTGGAAAAAGTGGACTCATACAGATAGACGTCCCTGGCCAGGAGATACTAGACAGGACATCCTGTGTAATCAACTCCGAGTCTATCGAGATAAGGTTCTTTGTGGGCTTACCTGCCCAGGGTAGAACTGTGCTGGCCCAACAGGCAATAGAGATGTTCTTCAGAGAGATCCCTGAGATTGTACACGGATCGCTGTACTTTAAGAATACAGATGAAAATGCATTAAGACTGCATGTCGATATCAACGAAGACCAGGATTACATACGCAATGAAATACTTCCTAGGCACGGACTAGTGGCATTTGTAGGCGACGGCTCGATTCTCCCCAGGAGATCGGGTATAGACGACAGGCCCATGACAAGCCAAAATGCGGTCAAGTTCATGTCTCCTGATAGCCTTAGGGTA
>QMLJ01000095.1 GCA_003643935.1 Deltaproteobacteria bacterium
GGTAGATGGTCTCTTGGACGATAGGATAGTTGAGGTGGATGTCAGGGAAACCTCCATGCCTGCAATAGAGGTGTTCTCTAATCAGGGTATAGAAGAAATGGGTATTGATTTCAAGGAGATGTTCTCAAGCATAATGCCCAAAAGAACAAGGAAGAGGAAGATGAAGGTCAAGGATGCCCTTGATTTTCTTGTCCAGGAAGAGGTTAACAGGTTGATAGACATGGACAAGGTCACTGAGGAAGCCCGTAAGCGCGTGGAAAACGCCGGTATTGTCTTTATAGACGAGCTTGACAAGGTTGCCGGAAAGCAGTCGTCGCAGGGGCCTGATGTGTCAAGAGAAGGCGTGCAAAGGGATCTCTTGCCTATTGTAGAGGGTACCACGGTAAATACCAAATACGGGCCTGTTAAGACGGATCATATCCTTTTCATCGGGGCAGGGGCCTTTCATGTCAGTAAACCCTCTGACCTGATACCCGAGTTACAGGGCAGGTTTCCCATAAGAGAGGAATTAAGTTCGCTTACCAAGGAGGATTTTGTAAGGATACTAACTGAGCCTCGCAACGCCCTTGTGAAGCAGTATCAGGCGCTTCTAGCAACAGAAGGTCTAGAACTGGTTTTCAAGGATGACGCCATAGATGAAATTGCCTCCATTGCCCAGTACATAAATGAGCACACAGAAAATATCGGGGCCAGGAGACTCCATACCGTGCTTGAGAAGCTCCTGGAGGATATATCTTTCAGGGCCTCGGACATAAAGGATGCTGTCACCATAGATGCCAGCTATGTGAAGGACAAGCTGGAGCCGATAATGAAAAAAGAAGACCTAACCAGGTACATACTTTAAGGTATGCTACTTGCTGACCAGGGCAAGCAAACGATGCTGTGAGAGGTTTTGAAATTAATCCGTAATTGCTATAGAACTATCCTTGCGGACTTATACTGTTTAGGCGGTAGTTACCTAAGGATTTATTGGTGAAATCGATAAGTAGGTATTTTTATTTCAGGGAAAATATAATGGAAGTTACTAGGTATTCCCATGTATAGGACCGGGACATGTTAACATGTCCCGGGTTCTAGTTACCTTATATACTACAGCTTTGTCACGTTAGAGGCCTGTGGGCCTTTTGCCCCCTGTACTATATCAAAGGAAACCCTGTCCCCCTCTTCGAGGGACTTAAAGCCGTCCTCTTTAATGGCTGAGAAATGTACGAATACATCTTCTCCACCGTCTTCTGTTATAAACCCGTAACCCTTTTGGCTGTTAAACCACTTAACTGTTCCTTTGGACATCTAAACACCTCTTAGTTCTGATTTCTTATCTCTATTAGAGCTAAGAAACCTGTTTCTTATTTCTGAAATAACGAGATTAAAATATTTAACCGGAAAGCTTTTAGTAGGTTTTCATCGGTTTACTATTATAATTTCGTATTTCAGATGTCATACCTAGTTAATGCAAATAACCTCCCCTGTCAATAACAAAAGATAATTATCTGTTGGTAAGGATAACATGCACAATCTTTATTCTTGACAACGGCCTTAATCGATTCGATTATTCCACTGGTTTCTTTAGCCTTAGTATGCCTGGGCGATAGAGGCTAAAGGGACTGATGGAGGCCATGAGATGAAAAAGAATTATCAGATCTTCTTTTTTTTATTGCTATCTTGCCTTGCACTTGTGCAAGCCCCAAAGGCAAGGGCCCTGGATACGAAATGGGTCCCTGTTGACAGGGATGAGGCCATACAACTTTCCAAGGGCATCACCAGGTCAAAGTATCCCAACGCAGATATAGTTGTGGTGGACCAGAAGAGGTGGGTTAAATATAGGGAAGACGGGACCTATATTGAATTTTTCGAGTCTTACGAAAAGATACTCACGGAAAGGGGAAAAAGGTCTCTTAACGTTATATCATCATACTTCACTATCCCCTATAATACCACGGGGTTTACCAAGGTAGAGATAATAAAACCCAGCGGCAGGTCTATACCCATTGACATAAAGTTCAACAGCAGTATCACCACAAGTCACTCTCAAATGAAGGAAAACATCTATAACCCTAACAGGAAAGTCCTGAATGTGACTGTATCGGGTCTTGAGATAGGGGATACCCTGCATTTTATAATCAAGGACCATTTCACCAAGGCGCTTTTGCCTGGTACGTGGAGTGATTATGTTGCACTGCAGGATGTAAATCCAATAAAACTTTTTACCTATACCATTGTTGCACCCAGGGCAATGCCGCTTAAAAAAATCTCCTTGAAGGATGTAGTAAAAGGTACTGTAACATACAAAAGAAAAAGAGAAGACAAGGCGATAGTTTATACTTGGGTTGCAAGGGATGTCCCCCAGGTCTTTCCCGAGCCTGACATGCCACCTGTATACACCGTAGCCCAGAGGGTGCTTGTGAGCACGATAAATGACTGGAAGTGGATATCACGGTGGTATTGGAATCTATGCAAGCCTAGTTTAGCCAGCATTACCCCTGACATGGAAAAAAAGGTCCATGATCTGATCATGGGTGTAAAAGGCAGACAAAAAAGGATGGAGGCAGTTTTTTACTGGGTTTCACATGAGATACGTTATCTCGGTATAACAGTAGAAAAAAAGGCCCCTGGCTATGAACCGCATCCCGTTTCCATGACCTTTCACAACCGTGCAGGCGTGTGCAGGGATAAAGCAGCGCTCCTGGTGGCTATGCTCAGGTTGGCAGGCTTTGATGCATATCCCGTGCTCATAATGGTTGGCCCGAAAAAAGACCCTGATCTACCCCAGCCCTTTTTTAACCATGCCATTGCATGCGTCCGGAAAAAGGATGGATCTTACATATTGATGGACCCGACTGACGAGAGTACCAAGGTGTTTTTCCCAGCCTACCTAGGTAACAAGAGCTATCTGGTAGCCACCCCTGAGGGAGAGGACTTGAGGCTAAGCCCGGTGCAGCCTGCTGATAAAAACATGATGGTAATAAAGACAAGTGCAGAGCTAGGCCAGGGTAATGATCTTTTGGTAACATGTACCCTTGTCTTTGGCGGGATTAACGATAACATGTATAGAGGTTATTTCTCAAGGTTGACCCCTGATGAGCTTGATGCCTTTTGGGAAAAGCTTGTAAAAAAGGTGGCCTCTGGTGCCCGATTAAGACAATACACAATAACCCCGCGGAACATGCTGGATACAGAAAAACCCCTGAAGGTAGAACTGTACATGGAGGTAAAAGATGCACTGATAAGAGGTCATGATGTAATAATGGTACCTGTAATGGACTGGGGCGATAATGTGGGTATGTTACATTATCTAACAGGTAGGATGGGGCTCGAAAGGCGGAAGTACCCTTATGTGACCCAGTACACATGTGGTGTAAGGCAAGAATACACCCTTAAGCTAGGAAAAGCATTTAAGAACGTGATCTATCTTCCGCCCTCTTATAATGTGGAAAACAGGGGGGAGTCATGGGTGAGGAAGGTAACGCTGAGACACGGTGTATTGAATATAGAGGACGTCTTCAAGATGACTCTAAGCGAATACTCACCAAAGGATTATCTTGTGCTTAAGGATACACTTAAGAAGATTGAGAAGGCAAAGAGGGAGGTTCCCATATTTGGCCTAAATGGCACAAGAGGGATCCAAGAAGGAGTAGCCTGGTATATGAAGTTCCATCCAGATGCCGTCATCCTGGAAGAAAAAGATGATTTTGATGTAATAGATGCACATTCGTGGACAGAGACAAGGCACATGAAGATGAAGATCTTAACGTATGCCGGCATGAAGGATAACAGCGATATATATATAGAATATAACCCCATCTGGGAGAAAGTAAGGGTTGTTAAGGCCTGTGTTATATCGCCGTCAGGTAATTCAGTATCATACAGGCCTGAGGATATCAATGAAATGGATGCACCCTGGGTGGGTGATGCCCCGAGGTATCCGAGTGGGAAGATTCTCGTGTTAAGCCTACCTTCAGTGGCTGTAGGAAGTACCATTGATTATACCATAACTGTGGAAAGGAAAAACCAGCCCTTTTTCTCTGCAAACAACATGTTCATGTATCAGGACCTAATGCTAGGAAAGGTGCGAAGCGTGGTAGGACATGCCAGGTTTTCTGTTAATACGTGCCTTAATTCCTATTACCCTATAGTTGATAGGGTTATCACTTTAAGGGTGCCGGATGGATTACATATAAGCATCTCTGATCCCGGGAGTAACGTGGTATTAAGAGACCCTTCGCACAAGGAAGACAGCCTTGCCGACCTGACCAAAAAGGTGATTAAGAAAGGTAGTTCAAGGGTCTTCGAATTTCACCTAAGGCATGTAAGGCCTGTTAAGAGAGAGGATTACATGCCCCCTTGGTATAGTTTTGAGCCCATGGTTCTTGCTTCAGGTGGTAGTTGGCGCTCTTATTCGTCAGATTTGTTTAATGTCTTAGTCAATGCAAGTCTTAAGCATGACTTGACTGTTGAGAAGGCCCGGGATTTGACGCGTGGCATGTCTTCTGGCATGGATAAGATACAGGCAATACGTGACTTTGTGGCTAAGGCAATACACAGTATTGATGTGCCGATATTCAACCTACCCATGGATTGCATTTCTTCGGCCGACAGGACATTAAGGGATGGTTATGGCAATTCTACAGACATTGCGGTGCTATTATACACCATGCTTAAGGCTGTGGGCTTTAAGCCTGAATTTGTGCTCGCTTCACCCATAAACTACGAAGGCAGGTTTATTGTCCCCATTAGGGCCTACCCTAATCCTGTATGGTTTTCGGTTGTACTTGTACGCGTACGGACAAGCAAAGGGTATGTATACCTGAACGATACAGACCAGTATGCACCCCTAGGGAGCACTCCAAGCGATGGCCACCTGGGACTTGACCTGGCAAGGGGTGATATCTTCGAGATTAAGGCCTTAAGCCCAGAATTGAGGGACAGTGAGGATGTAAGAATCAACATAACCCTTCGTGATAACGGTGATGTTATCATGAAAAAGACCAGGAAGACCTACGGCATGGACTTTGCCCTCTTCAAAAAGAGGTTTTCTGAGATAACACCTGAAGACAGGAAGCGGCATTTACAGGAACTTGTATCTAGCATAAGCAAGGGAGCCAGGCCGATAGGCAGATACATAACCAATTACTACGTATATCCAGGCATTGAGGAATTCTCGGTGAGCATTAAGGGCTATGCTGTAAGGGAGGGTGGCTACATGTATTTGGAGCTACCCGGCATGGTAAAAAGGTTTGCCGGTCTTGAAAGGGGGTCAAGGTATAACCCGGTTTACAGGTCCTGGAGGGTTAAAAGACATATAGTGGTTAGCGTAAAACTCCCTACTTGCCTGGGGGCTGTCGAGATAAAGCCTCCTGCATCGTTGGAAATAAAGGTAAAGCATGCTGGAACAGTAAAGTTTTTCTCGACCGTCACCAAGGGAGAGGAAAGGGTCCTCCTTGTCAGGGAGGATATAGATCTCAGGCCTTTCTTTGTACTGCCAAGTGAATATCCCAAGATTGCGGAAAGCTTGAGACAAATAACAAGACTTGGAAATAGGGTACTCCTTGCAAAAGTAAAGCAGGCCAGCCTGGATGCGCATAGATGTTACCTCGGAGGAGGTAGAACCATACATGGGTTGTATACATGTATTGAGGGGCCAGGGCTAGCCGAGTAGTGCATTCAATGCATTTACATAATCGTCTGTTATACCCATGGACTCATTCAGTGCATCCCTTGCCTTCATTGCCCTTGCTCTGTTATTATCGAGGTTTTCAAGTGTATCAACGAGATA
>QMLJ01000096.1 GCA_003643935.1 Deltaproteobacteria bacterium
CGCCAAGATGTATCTTAATCTATATATAACCTCTGCAACTTTCCTCATTAATTCCCCCTACCTGCACTATACAAGAACGTATATAATACTACAGAACACGACTTATTTATATCCATGCCTCCTATATCAACAATCTAAAGGTAACAATTCTATCAATTGTGCCTTAATTTATCCAGAAAATCAACATGATAATAACGGCTTAATATCAGGCTCTAACCCGCAGAAACTCAATGATGCTGAAGAGAGCGGACACCATTTATGCAACAAGCCAACTGTATTGACTATGCATTAAATCTTGGACTATAGTAATTGACCTGGGTCAAAACACGGGTCATGAGCAGAAATAAGATAAAGTTCTTATATCTCTATCTCGCAATAGCCTTGGCTATATCTATTGCATTCTGGCTTGCTTACATAGTTAGAGGGCCTAATACTCCCGATTCCGTTGTGTCCATGAAGGGAACAACAAGCTACACCAATCCACCGGCATCTTCCAAACCAAATGCAGGGCATGAGAAGACCGGCCAGGTCAACGGCAATACACTAATGGAATCAACAGGTGGGATCAGCCTTGAAGACACTGCCATTGCTGGTGCACTCAAGGATAAGTACGGGGCAGGTATATTTAACGTGAGGGTCCAGATGTATGCCATGGAAAAGCTCATGGCATACATGAAAACAAGGTATCCTGACAAATGGCAGGAACGTATGTTCAGCATCCTAAGGATTGCCTTTCCAGAGCTGGCGAAAACCATGATAGATAGATTTAAAAGGCTACTTGACTACAAAAACTGGCTACTTGACAACCAGGAGTACTTGAGGTCCCTCTCGCTTAAAGAAAGGCAGGACATGCTCTGGGAAAAGAGGAGAGAAATCTTTGGTAGTGATACTGATCTTATCTGGGCTGAAGAGCTAAAGGCTGAAAAGATCCTAGGTGCCCTTGATACAGTGAGGCGTTCGCAGGATACCAATTTATCGGAGAAACTGTATATTTACAAGGATGCCATAGACAAGGCCTATGGAGAAGAGGCAAAGAAATTCATGCAGGAACACGCCCAAGAACTTGTCGGCGCATTCCTTGAGACAGATCCGGTCCAGGAAGACCTGAGTAGCATGACCCCGGAAGAGCGCGAAGCCAAGCTACAGCAAATACGCAAGGCCCTGGGAATGGACGAGCCCAGTATTGAGAGATGGCGCTCCCTGGACAGGCTCAGGGATAATATATGGCATGCCGGTGCCAGTTATATGAGAGAGAGGGAAAGCCTTGTCAAGAGTTATAAGGGAGACGATCTGGAAAAAAGACTGGATGAACTGAGAAAGCACTACTTCGGGAAAGAAGCAGAGACCATAAAGCACGAGGAGGCATCCGGGTTCTTCAGGTTCAAGCAAAGACGTTTATATGGCCTGAATTAAAAGAGAACTGCATCTTTACCTTATCCACCACAAAGTACTTGATAAATTATCCCATGTTTCATTATAACAAATTCTTAATACTAATCACTCGGAGGTAAAGAATGAGCAGACCATTTCTTAAGATAGGCGAGATCAATGACCCTAAAAGGGACTTCACGGGAACGATAGACTACTTGAGGGACACATTAGAAAACCTCAAAGGCTTCGAACTAGGTGGAATTCACAGATGGTCATCCCATGCATTCACATTTGAGTTCCATCTCAAGGAACTCTCTCGCGTGGTCATGGAAACCAGGTGGGAAAATGTCTATGCCTTACCCATGCTTAAGGTCGGCGTGTACGAAGAAGACGGGGCTGTCCATATAAATACAAGGTACCCCTACTATTTCCTTGAATCTATTGCCGAGGACGTAACAGGGGAGCAGGCGTTAAAGGTCGACAATATCTTCAGCAGGTTCAAGAAGACAGTGATAGACTTTTTCAAGACTGCCTCATCTGAGCTTGGCGGGTTCGAGCTTATACACCGACTGGACGGATTCGACATGGACGAGAAGAAGATGGAGTACCTGGGTAGGTTAAAGAAGACCAAGGACATCTATAGAAAAAGGATAAAATCTGATACCCACGAAGAGGTAGTTGAACTCGCCCACCTGGTAACGAGTAGCTTCGACGAGCTGGAGGGATGGAAAATCATAGACGTAAGGGACTACAGCTTTGTAAAGGGGGCTGAAAACCTCATACTTATAGAATTCTGCACTCCCAAGTATGCAGGTATGGCCATGGAGATGAACAAAAAGTATAACCTTATATTACCTTGCCTTGGATCTGTACGCTCTGAAGAAGGTTATGCCTTCATAAACATGTTCTTGCCCACCTTCATGTTCAAACCTCTCTTCTATAGCGTTGATCCAAAGGTGAGGAGGGAGTACAAGGACTTCCCGGAGATAGTAACTGGTATAATAAAGGATACCTGTCTTAAAAAAGTACGATAGGTGATGTCATGCCTGGCCTCACCGGTTGAGACCAGGCCAACTATAAATTCTTCTGCGCGACCTAAAAGGTACTGATGAAAAAGGCACCGTGTGCATTGGACGTACCTGATGCGGGCTCACCATGTAGCGGCTGCATCAGGCCCTGAAGTACTGCATGGTGCCATCCGGTACAACGACTGCTTTACCTCCATCTGGAAACGCGTCTGATATTATCTTCAGCACATCATCCCATGTTGTAACAAACTCGACCTCTCTTGGGTCAACAAACCAGTCAGTGCTTGTCCTGTCCGGGTATTCCGTAAAGACAACCAGCTTTATGCTCTCCAGGAACTTTTCCTTGTACTGGTAGCGCTTACCACCGTAACGTTTTCCAAAGCTCCTGAAAAGATAATGGGTTATCTGACCTTCAGGTGCATTGTACACAAATACGACTATCGCCTTTTCAATCTTTATGCAGGAAAGCGCTATCAGTCCGGCTATAGCCATCTCGTTCGCCTTGCCATACGCATTGACAATGGCAACATCGTTACCAACCGACGGCGGGGTTGCGTAATGGTCAATGGCATAGCTGCAACCTTCCAGGTACTCTGCCGTGGGATCACCTGCAAAGAGCTTGCAGATGTCACCCTGCAGGTTGAATATAGCATCTACCTTGAAATCCAGTTTACCTATCACCACGGCCTCTGAGAAGTCCTTATTCATAAGGTTACCCTTGTAATTTCCAAGACCAAGGTGTTCTGCGTTCCTTTCCTCAACCACTGTATGGAAATAGGTTATTGCATCTATGTGAGAGATACCTGGCAGAATTATCTTGCCACCCCCGCCAAAACCGGTTTGTACATGGGGCGAGATACCACCTATGCCTATCCTCAAATCACAGTTCAGGTACTCGTTGTTAAGCTTTATTGGCGTGCCCTGGGATGTGACACCCACTTGCGTGCAGTTCTCGTAACAATTATGGTTATATACAGGATAATTTCTTACGATGTCGTCTCCAAGCTTTTTTCTCAGCATGTTCATGTCATGCGCACCGTGTGCCCCCAGTGCGCAGATAAACCTTACCTGATCATCCACCACCCCTGCTGCGTGGAGTTCATCAAGTATGTGCAATGCAATCTCGCCCACGGGTGTAATCCTTGTGAAATCGTCGAATATAATGGCTACTTCCTTGCTACCCCGGGCAAGTTCGCGAAGCGGCTCAGTCCCGATGGGATTCCTCAAGGAAGAAACTATCTCACTATCTGTGAGTGGTTTCTTGTCTGCCCCCCTGGGCAGGAGATAGTCTACCTTCCAGTTGTCAGGGAAGTTTATATCTAAACTTTTTCTACCATACCACCGTAACTGCGGCAGAGAAAACTGTTTCATAAGACCTCCTCCTTTGCATATACCCCGGATGTTAAATTAAGATAATACAGTGTTAGAAGTATAATAACAAACTAATATACAAGCGCCAAGTCTCTTTCTTGATTAAGGTCTTTTTTAGGGGTAAGTCTCAATACTGCCCTTCATAAGTCTCTCATCCCTGAGCACTAGTTTGACATTCTTTACTGTCTCTATGTCTTCCATAGAATTACCTTCTATAACAACCAGGTCGGAGAGCTTTTCTTTCTTTATGCTCCCAATGCTGTCTGTTATGCTCAGAGTTTCTGTATCACGCGACGTCGTTATAGAGGCATGTCGTTATAGAGGCAATGAGGAAAGAACTCTACAAAAGTGAACCACCATTGTGGGAGAACGTACATACCTAAGGTACATCTTGAAAATATAACACCATCCTGCTATATACTAAGCATGCCTATATACGAGTACAGATGCTCTGAGTGTGGAAGCATTACAACAGAGTTTGTACAGGGATTTAATGACCCCGAGGGTCTAACATGCAAGGTTTGTGGGTCCAGGAAGCTAAAGAGGATGGTCTCCAAGGTAAACTCTATATCCTCCCAAGAGGAAAGACTTGAATCCTATAACCCTCTTGCCAGGCATGACGATAGCTTCTACAGGGATACCAGAAACATAGGCCTTCACGCAGAGTACATGCTGAAGAAGGCTGGCATTAAACCTACCGAAGACTTCAAGTCAAAGCTGGAGAAGGTACGCACTGACCCATCAAGCGTGATAAAGGATTACGAGGGCTAGTCCCAGGTCTCCATCCTGTCTCCCTGGGCCGTGGTATAGATTATCTCCCTGTGCTTAGAAAGTAACCATATTTTCCTGAAAAGCTCTCTATGGTCCTCATGCACCAAGCCTGAATATGCCTTGATAAACCGCATCCTTGCTGCCCTTGAAACGCTTAAAGGTATGCTTGTATTCAACTGTATAAGGTTTTTAAGCCTCCTTCTCATTGATATCGACCCAGATTGTACCACCCTGTCCGTGTCCACGAGGAATAACCCCTTGTCCTTATCAAAAAGGAAGTTACATGCCTTAAGATCGGCGTGGTATATACCTTTCGAATGCATCAGCCCCACCAACCTCCCCACATCATCCAATAGCTTTACTTTCTCTTCATAGTCCATGTCCTTGTAGTCATGGTAGAAAACCTTGTCCAGGGTCATGAAGTCAAGATACCTCGTTATCAGCATGCTTGATTTATCCCTGAAGACAACAACAGCCACGGGATCTGGAACAGGTATATCGTTGAAATAAAGGGTAAGAAGGCCTTTCCATGCCCTTATCGCGTATGGTCCACTAGAGAACTTGGGCCTTGCATAGGTCTTCACGCAGTAGCTATCTACCTTACTCAGCTGTGTCTTATCCTGGAGCTTGAGTATGTTTACGCCCCTCGAGATATTCTCCCAGTGAGAGGCTATTGTATTATCCAGATCAATTCTCACCCCTCTTTTTACAAAAGCATTGTAATCGCTCGTGCCTATTTTATCTGAGAAACTACCTCTACGAAGGGATCGCCTTACATTTCCCCTGACCCAGCTCTTCCTGTTGGCCTCTGCGAGGGTCCTTGCCCTTTTTATAACGGCCTCGGTATCCTTGATAAAGGGAAGTCCTCCCAGATAATCCGTCAACTCATCATCCTGAGAGTCGTGCGCCATCAGTACCTGGGAAAGCATACCCAAGGCATGTTTCTCCTTGACTTTTTTCAGCCTGGATACATTGTAGACGTCCACGAGATAAGCATCACCTTTTGCATCCATCATGATATTACCTATATGCAGGTCCTGGTGGTAGAAACACCTTTGCAGCAGCAACAATACCATGTTCAGCATGATCTTTACCCTCGAGGTCTCGTCCAGCTCCCACAGTGGCCTCGCACCTTCTATGCCCCTTGTAACGAGAGCGGATACACTCCCACACTTCAAGTGGTTTACCACAGAGGGTACATTTATACCCTCTTTATAGAGC
>QMLJ01000097.1 GCA_003643935.1 Deltaproteobacteria bacterium
CAGAGGAAAAGCAAAAGAAGAAAGAGAAAAAGAAGGGCAAGACAAAGGTCAAAGGTGTAGAGGCCCCCGAGGCAGAGGCATCTGAGGCAGGGAGACCCAAGACAAAGAAAAAGGTTGTAAAGAAGGAAAAGCAGGTATTCAGCG
Organism: Deltaproteobacteria bacterium; assembly: GCA_003643935.1. GTDB lineage: Bacteria > Desulfobacterota > Desulfomonilia > UBA1062 > UBA1062 > B14-G9. The sequence goes on from QMLJ01000097.1 coordinate 145, forward strand.
GCAAAGATCTTTACGATGAAGGCCGTATGCCATTGCATGGGAGAAAGCAGAAAAAGGCCAAGAGAAAGAAGGTCTCCTCCCCTGTTCCTCCTGTGAAGAAAAAGCTCAAGATAGCAAATGCAATCACCGTTGGGAACCTTGCAAAACAGATGGGGAGGAAGGTCTCTGAAGTAATTTCTACGATGATGGACCTTGGGATGACGGCCACGCAGAACCAGTACATAGATGCCGAGGACGCCATGATAGTGGCGACAGAATTGGGATACGAGGTTGAGGTTGCTAGGGACGAGATAAAGGAGGACATACTCAATGTACAGGAGTACAACCCCAAGGACATGGGTCCCCGGCCCCCTGTTGTCACAGTGATGGGGCATGTAGATCATGGGAAGACCTCTATACTAGATGCAATAAGAAAGACGAATGTAACCCAGAGTGAGGAGGGTGGGATAACCCAGCACATTGGAGCATACCAGGTAACTTACAATGGCCGCAAGATTACCTTTATAGATACCCCTGGGCACGAGGCATTCACGGCCATGAGGGCAAGGGGTGCTATGATAACAGATTTTGTTGTTCTTGTAGTGGCAGCAGACGACGGCGTTATGGACCAGACAAAGGAAGCCATAAATCACGCCAAGAATGCCAGCATACCAATTCTAGTGGCAATAAACAAGATAGACAAGCCAAATGCAAACCCACAGAGGGTGAAGGAACAGCTGTCGGATTTAGGCCTGGTCCCTGAGGAGTGGGGAGGAGACACCCTTTTCGTAGAGGTCTCTGCAAAGAAACGTATAGGGCTGGAGGATTTGCTGGAGGCTATTCTTCTCCAGGCGGAAATGCTGGATCTAAAGGCAGCCCTTAAGGGTAAGGCCAGGGGCACCGTGCTTGAGGCCAGGGTTGACAAGGGTAGGGGTCCTGTGTGCACTGTCCTAGTCCAGAATGGTGTATTGAAGCGCGGGGATGCATTCGTGGTTGGTATGCAGTGGGGCAAGATCAGGGCCATGATGGATTTCACGGGGAGCAAGATAAAAGATGCTGGCCCTGCGACACCTGTTGAGATCCTAGGTATCAGTGACGTTCCTGCAGCAGGAGACCAGCTTATTGTTGTTCCGAGCGAGAAAAAGGCGAGGGAGGTAATTGATTATCTGAAAGAACGCAAGAGGGCAGAGGCCCTTGGTGAAGAGAAAGCAAAGATGACGCTGGATAGCCTGTATGGTAAGGTAGAGGAGGGCGAAATAGCAACATTGAACCTTATTGTAAAGGCCGATGTCCATGGATCTGTTGAGGCCATAGTGGGTGCACTAAGTGGCATAGAGACAAGGGAGAGGCTGAAGGTAAACGTGATACATTCCGCAGTGGGAGGTATTACGGAAAACGATGTGCTGCTGGCTTCCACGTCCAATGCCATAATTGTAGGGTTTAATGTCCGACCAGAGGCTAAGGTTCGTGATTCAGCAAAGAGATATGGCGTTGAGATAAAGCTTTATACAGTGATCTATGACCTGGTAGATGACATAAAGCTTGCACTCAAGGGCATGCTTGAACCTGAATATAAAGAGGTCAGCCTGGGCACAGCAGAGGTCAGGGAGGTGTTTAGGGTACCTAAGGTTGGTGTTGTGGCAGGGTGCATGGTTACCGATGGCAAGATTGAAAGGGGTGCATTGGCAAGGCTTGTTAGGGATAGCAAGGTGGCCTATGAAGGAAAGATAGCCTCTCTCAGGAGGTTTAAGGATGATGTTTCTGAAGTTGCATCTGGTTACGAGTGCGGCGTGGGCCTTGAAAATTTCAATGATATAAAGGTAGGCGATTTAATTGAGGCTTATAAGAGAGAAGAAAAGGAAGTGGAGCTATAATGGTAATTGGCACACTTAAGGTACAGGTCAGGATTGAAGGGTCTAGATCTCTCAAGGATAAACGCAGGGTTTTGAAGTCTGTAAAGGATAGGATCTCCAACATGAACATAGCAACTGCAGAGGTGGAAGACCAAGAACTGTGGCAGGTATCCACCCTGGGTTTCGCCACGGTAAGTAATGACCCGGGGCATGCAAATTCTACTATGGATCACTTAATGAATCTCCTCATGAGACATCCTGGCATGGACATTGTTGATAGCCACCTAGAGATAGTGCACTTATGAAAAAAACCAGTAGGAGACAAAAGCGTCTTGGGGGCCTTCTTAGGGAGACCCTTGCCGAGTTGATATCACAGAAGATCAAGGATCCAAGGCTAAGCCTTATAACCATAACAGATGTGGATATCACGGGAGATCTTGGCATTGCTCACGTTTACTTCTGCATGATGGATCAAACAAGGGTGGCTGACGTGACCAAGGGGCTGGAAAGTGCAGAGGGATACCTAAGGCACGAGTTAAAGAAGGAACTTAGATTGAGAAAGATTCCCCATTTGGTCTTTTCTTACGACAGATCCTTGGACTATGGATTAAAGATAGACGGCATACTGGACATGATAAAAGGAAAAGATGGATAAGATAACAGAGATACTTCAAAAATATAGCCGATTCGAGATCATTACCCATATACGCCCGGATGCTGATGCAGTGGGTTCCACAAGGGCACTTGGATTTGCGCTCAACTCGTTTGGGAAGTCAATACGCATATTATATCCCTCTCCGCCTGATGAGATATTGCTCATGACCCCGGCACCTCAAGAAACATTGACCACTACCCCGGAATATACCATCCTGGTTGACGTGTCTGACATGGACATGCTTGGAGAATTAAGGCCTCGGGGCAAGGTCATAGTTATAGACCATCACATATCAAACGATGGGTTTGGGGATGTCTGGTGGGTAGAGCCGGGAAGGTCTTCCTCGGCAGAAATGGTATACGAGATAATTTTAGAAATGGGGGGCCATATAGATCCTCTAATTGCTACGAACCTGTACATGGGATTGTTCGGGGATACTGGTGGTTTTGTGCATCCCAATACAACCCCTGAAGTCCTGAAAATGGCATATGACCTATCTTTGAAAGGTGCATCTCCTTCTGCCATTGCAGAACGATTGAAGAAAAACAAGTCGCTGGCGCATTACAAGATTGTCTGTTTGGTTATGAAACGTGTTGTAATAAATGACGGTGTATATGCAAGCTATATCACGAACAACGACCTCGCATCCCTTGGCGCGAGACCTGAGGATACCTCTGGGGTTGTGGATGACATTGCATCCATTGCTGGTTCTCGGCTTTCCATACTTGTACGCGAGGTAGATGACAAGAAGGTACACTGTGCAATCAGGAGCAGGAATGGTAAGGCTGCAAGGATGGTGGCCGAGAAGTTCAATGGGGGTGGTCATAACTTGGCCGCTGGTTTTACCATTGACGGCAGGGCCAAGGATATACTGGAAGAAATAATTCAAGAAGGGCTGAGATGCATAAACACGGCGTAGTCCTTATAGACAAACACCAGGGTATATCCTCGCGACAGGTTGTTGACGCGGTGATGAAGGCCTTAAAGGTAAAAAAAGCTGGCCATTTTGGCGCACTTGATCCCTTTGCCACAGGCTTGGTTTGCGTCGGCATAGGTCAGGGCACCAAGCTTTTACCCTATCTAAAAGACAGGCCAAAGGAATATTATGCTGTTATTGGTTTTGAAATGAAGACAGATACGGATGATATTACGGGCGTACCCATAGAACAATACCCAGGTGTTGAGGTTGATGTTTCAAGGATAGAACAGTGGCTAAAGGATCACAAACGGTGGTTTATCCAGGTTCCGCCTCAGTACTGTGCGCAAAAACAGAAGGGTGTGCCCATGTACAAGCTGAAGCGTGCAGACAAGGACGTAACTCCCAGACCCAAGCAAGTAAGTATATTTGAGGGCGAGATACTTTTCTCTGGCAGTGATTGGGTAAAGATAAGGATAGTGTGTTCCAGGGGGACTTACGTGCGTGCCATTGCAAGGGATATCGGCTCTTACCTTGGCTGTGGTGGATACCTGAAGGAGCTTAGAAGGACTCAGAGCGAGGGCTTCTCCGTAGAGCAGGCAGTAAAACTAGATTCATTGGCGCAGAAGGTAGCCCAGGATGAATCTCTTGTAATACCAATGCTTGATGTTTTGAGAATGCCTACGATCAGGGTTATTCCTGAGGGTGTAAGGGGTATAAGGGATGGAAGGGCCATACAAATATCCTGGCTTATGGATGACTGCGAGGTAGAGGAAGGTGAAAGGGTGGCAGTGGTGGATGAAGAGATGAGATTATTATGCATAGCGCATGTCAAGAGATACGAAGGCATATTCGGATACATAGAAAGGGGCTTCAATGTTTAGGTGTTTACAGGTGATAACAAGGTGTGATAGCATATTTTGAAAAATAGAATGGATACTAGACATAGGTCAGGAGGAAGTATTGTGGTGTTGAGCACCGAGGAGAAAAAGGAAATAATTGATAAGTTTAAGCGTTTTGACGGAGACACAGGTTCTCCCGAGGTACAGATTGCACTCCTTACGGCAAGGATCAATCACCTCACGGAACATTTTAATGAACACAAGAAAGATTACCATTCCAGGCGGGGCCTGTTGATGCTCGTGGGGCAGAGAAGAAGGTTGCTGGACTACCTGAAAGATCAGGACGTCAAGCGCTATAGGGATCTCATAAAAGAACTTGGGCTGAGGAAGTGAGTAATTAATGAGAGTAGAGACAAGGAATACCAAACAGTCGCTTGCCTTCGAGACAGGTATGCTTGCCAGGCAGGCAAACGCATCGATATTGGCAATACAGGGGGACAGTCGCGTCCTCGTTACAGTGACCGTATCCAAGGAGGAACGCAAGGGCATTGATTTTCTTCCCCTTGTTGTGGATTACCAGGAGATGTCCTTTGCAGTGGGAAGGATACCGGGTGGATTCATAAAGAGGGAAGGCAGGCCAAGCGATCAGGAGATTCTTACCGCGCGTTTTATTGACAGGCCCATAAGGCCGCTGATACCAAAGGGTTTTTTTAACGAGATACAAATAATCGCAACTGTACTTTCGGGGGATCCGTCAAACAATCCGGACGTTATGGCAATAAACGCAGCTTCTGCCGCTCTACACATATCAGAGGTGCCATTTAAAGGACCTTTGGCAGGTGTAAGGGTTGGTTTCATTGATGGATCTTTTGTTATAAACCCACCACTTGACCATCAGGATGGCAGTGACATGGATATTATTGTTGTCGGTACAGAGGATGCTATAGTGATGGTGGAGGGAGAGGCAAAGGAATTGCCAGAAGACACCGTTGTTAGGGCACTGGACTTTGCTCATTCGGAGATCAAGAAGATATGTCAAGCCCAGGATGAACTCAGGGAAAAGGCAGGGAAGGAGAAGATGCCTTTCCATGCATACGGACCGGATGATGCCATGTATGAGAAAGTCAAGGCCTTTGCCGGAGAGAAACTAGAACAAATAATGCTCGGTGCCTATGCTAAGCAGGACAGGCATGCGAGGACAGACGCTCTAAGGGCTGAGACCTTGGAACACTTTGCGGACGATGCAGAGGATATATCCCTGGGAGTGAATGCATGCTTTTCTCAGCTGGAGAAGGAGATAGTCAGGGCGCTGGTACTGGGTAAGGGCCGCAGGGTGGACGGAAGGAATGTAGACGAAATCAGGCCTATTGA
>QMLJ01000098.1 GCA_003643935.1 Deltaproteobacteria bacterium
AGGTGGTTCATAAAGTGCAGCGAGTGCGGCTACTGGGTATTTGGCAACTTCTCGATGAGCTCTAAATTACTCTTTATAGGTGTTGTTATACTAGGATACATCTTCATTAGTTGGTACTTCTTTCACCTGATACATTAGGCCTACTTAAGTATCTCTGCCTGCTGGTTGAACCAGCAGGCAGAGATATGTGAATTGGGAGATCTTTGGTCAAGACGACCTTGACTTTATCTGCACTGAACATATAAAGATTAATATAGGTAACATGTAGTAACATGGTACGGGGAAATTTTGGGATGTTTGATCTTAAGCTTCAGGAGATAGTGAGTTTTCTTTTTGGGTCAGATATGGGCGAGGTAAGCCTTGGTATCCACTATCCCCCTATTGATGTGTATGAGAACCCAGACACCCTGTGCATAGAGATGGAGATACCCGGGATGAACCCAGAGGAGATAGATATATCAATACTGGGAAAGATGCTCAGGATTTCAGGTGTTAAAAAGGAACGTTTAGGCAATAAGGGCGTTCGGTATCTCCGCATGGAAAGGAGCTTTGGCAGATTTGTCAGGGAGCTTGAAATACCGGAAAGGTTTGATCTTGAGAAAGTGGATGCAAGGTCCAGTGATGGTGTGCTTATCATTAAGATACCTAGGGTTGATTCTGGGACAGAGATTGTTAGAAGGGTTATTGTAAAGTAGGAGCGGAGACATGGATGAGAATAAAAAACAGGATGATAAACAGCAGGACATAGACATACCCATGACCATACCCCTGTTGCCGGTAAGGGATGTGGTTATTTATCCATACATGATACTGCCACTTTTTGTGGGTAGAAATCTATCCATAAAGGCGGTAGACGAGGCACTTAACAAGGATAGGTATATATTCCTTGCAACCCAGAAAGATTCGTCAATAGAAGAGCCGACCGAGGATCAGATATACACAGTGGGCACTGTGGCGATGATTATAAGGATGTTGAAGCTCCCGGACGGGAGGGTTAAGATCCTGGTTCAAGGGGTTGCAAAGGCACGTATCAAGGCCTTTAAGAAGGAAGAGAGCGGTTTTTACAATGTTGACATTGAGAAGATAGAGGAACCAGAGGTAAAGGAAATCACGGTTGAGATAGAAGCCCTGATGCGTTCTGTAAAGGAACAGTCAGAGAGAATACTTCAACTAAGGGGTATAGTATCCCCCGATGCCATATCCATACTTGAGGCAATAGATGACCCGGGCAGACTGGCCGACCTGGTGGCATCGAACCTGAGGCTCAAGGTGGAGGAATCCCAACAGGTACTCGAGATATTCGACCCGGTTGAGAGGCTCAAACACGTAAACAGCCTTCTTGCCAGGGAGATGACCCTGTCCGAGGTGCAGGCCAAGATACAGTCCCAGGCAAAGGAAGAGATGAACAAGACCCAGAGGGAATACTTCCTGAGGGAACAGCTAAGGGCCATACAGCAAGAGCTGGGAGAGATAGACGAAAAGGGCAAGGAGATAGAAGAATACAAGGCCAGGATTGAAAAGGCCGGGATGCCGGAGGAGGTCAGAAAAGAGGCTGAAAAACAGCTTGATCGCCTCGGGATGATGCATCAAGATTCGGCTGAGGCAAACGTTATAAGGACATACCTAGACTGGATGGTTGATCTTCCATGGAGCTATTCCACTGAGGATAACCTGGATATAAAGGCCGCTGCAAGGGTATTAAACGAGGATCATTATGGACTTGAAAAGGTCAAGGAAAGGATATTGGAATACCTTGCTGTAAGGAAGCTTAACCCTGAAAAGAAAGGGGCCATACTGTGCTTTGTGGGTCCCCCTGGCGTGGGCAAGACATCGCTTGGTAGGTCTATTGCAAGGGCACTTGGAAGGAAATTCTACCGTCTTTCCATTGGAGGTGTGAGGGACGAGGCCGAGATAAGGGGTCATAGGCGTACCTATATAGGGGCAATGCCCGGCAGGATCGTACAGGGTATAAAGAACGCGGGTTCAAACAACCCTATATTCATGATAGATGAGGTTGACAAGATAGGGTCGGATTTCAGGGGTGACCCGTCTTCAGCCCTACTTGAGGTGCTGGATCCTGAGCAGAATTTCTCCTTCCAGGACCATTACCTTAACGTGCCCTTTGATCTTTCAAAAGTAATATTCATAACTACGGCGAACCTAATTGATCCTATTCCTTCCCCGCTCAGGGACAGAATGGAAATCATAGAGATTCCAGGTTATACTGACCAGGAAAAGCTTCAAATAGCAAAGCGTTACTTGGTGCCTAGGCAGATAAAGGAAAACGGCATAGATAATTACGTTGTGAGATTCTCGGACGAGGCCATCCTTGACGTGGTAAACCACTATACAAAGGAGGCAGGAGTCAGGAACCTGGAACGTGAGATAGGTTCCATATGCAGGAAGGTGGCAAGGAACATTGCCGAGAGCAATGGCAGGAAAAGGACGGCCTATCATATAACTGCAAAGGGTGTTCGTAAATACCTGGGCGTACCTAAATACCTCCCTGAAAGGGAAAGGACAGAACATGAAGTAGGTGTGTCAACTGGTCTTGCCTGGACGCAGTTTGGAGGAGAGGTCCTGTACATAGAGGCATCTGTGTTGCCTACCAAGAATGGCAAGGGCGCTCTCGTGTTAACAGGCCAACTCGGTGACGTAATGAAAGAATCAGCACAGGCAGGTATAACCTACATAAGGTCGAGGGCAAAGGAGCTCGGGATATCACCCACGTTTAACCAGGATAGGGATGTGCACATACATGTCCCGGCAGGGGCCATTCCAAAGGACGGTCCCTCGGCAGGGATAACAATGGTTGTTGCAGTGATATCGGCCTTGACCAACCGTGCTGTTAGAAAGGATATCGCCATGACCGGGGAGATAACCTTGAGAGGACGTGTGCTTCCCATAGGCGGACTAAAAGAAAAGACCCTTGCTGCACATCGCAACAAGATATTCGATGTGATTATCCCGAGGGACAATGAAAAGGACATCGAGGAGATACCGCATGCAATAAGGAAGCGCGTTAGATTTCACCCGGTGACCACCATGGACGAGGTCTTGGACATGGTGTTTGTAAAATAATCATTTAAAATAAAATAGTTAGGTCTTTATCTGTTCCAACGCTGACCTGAACAGATTCATGATCTTTGGTGCTGTCTCCCTTGCCACCCTCAATATCTCTTCAAGTGGGGCAGGCCTGTATTTGCTGGGATCATTGTAATTGGTTATAGCAGAAAGCGCTAATACCTCCATGCCCGCGTGCGATGCTTCTATCACCTCCATAACAGTCGACATGCCAACAGCATCTGCACCAAGTATCTTAAGCATTTGCGTCTCTGATGCCGTTTCCATGGATGGACCAAGCACTTGCACGTAGACCCCTTGTTCAAGATTAACCCCGATAGTGGTTGCAGCATCAAGTGCTATCTCTATGAGCCTTGGGCTATAAGGCTGAGTCATATCAGGGAAACGTGGGCCTATCTCGTCATCATTGGGCCCAACAAGTGGATTACGTCCTGTAAGATTTATGTGATCTTTTATTGCCATTACAGTGCCTGGATATAACCCTTCTCTCAGTCCTCCTGCTGCATTGGATATAAACAGCCGGTTTATACCCATCATGGAGAACACCCTTACGGGCAAGGTCACGTCCCTTGCGCTATATCCCTCGTAAAGGTGAAACCTGCCACTCATTACAACAACCGAGTGCCCTCCAAGCTCGCCGAATATGAGCTTACCCTGATGTCCCTCAACAGAGGGTACGGGGAAACCTGGGATGTCTTTATAAGGTATTGTTGAGTATATATGTGTCAGCTCATGTTCGGCAGTACCCAGTCCGGTACCAAGTATTATGGCCGTATCAATCCCTGGCCTTGTAAAACGAGACAGCTTTTCAAAAGCTGCCTTTTCTTTTTCAAACCTGTCCATGAAAAAACCTGGCCTACCTACTCTGTCTCCTCTATCTTTATGGCCTCGTCTATTAACATTATGGGTATGTCGTCCTCTATAGGGTACTTGAGCTTGCAATTGTTGCATACAAGTCCGCTCTCATCTTCCAGCAGGACAAGTTCTCCCTTGCACTTGGGACATACAAGTATATCCAGTAATTCTCTGTCCAGGGCCATGCGAAAACCTCCTTGAAGAGTTATATAGCCTTTTTATCCTTCTCAGACTCCTTTTTCCCGATCGCCAACAGGCATTCCCTTACCACTTTTGCAGCCACAACGGAAGAGGAACCACTGACATCTATGTTGGGTGCCAGTTCCACAATGTCTATGCCAACGATGTTAAGGTTGTATATTAAATCCAGGAGCATGTTTACCAGTTCGTTAAAAGATATCCCACCGGGCTCAGGTGCCCCTGTGCCAGGTAAAACCGAAGGATCAAGAATATCAAGATCACAGGTAATATAGCATGGACCCCCTTTTGCCCAATCTAAAAGTTTACCTGTAGTATCCACGCAGAGTGACCTGACAAGACCTGATTCTTCCCTTGTAAAAGAACGGATTCCTATTTGTCTTAAACAATCATCTCCAATTGTCTCTATTATCCTTTTCATCACTGTAGCATGGGATAGCTTCTGGCCCAGGTATTTATCCCTTAGGTCAGCATGTGCATCCAGTTGTATCACCTTGAGTCCCGGGTATGTTTTAGTTACAGCCCTCACGCTGCCAAGGCTTAGAGTGTGTTCACCACCTATCACAAAAGGTGTCTTGCCTTCTTTTATGCGTGTTGAAACCTCGGTCTCTATCATGTCAAGTGCAGGAAAAGGATCACCAGGCGGGAGTTCCAGGTCGCCTGAATCCATGAAAGACACATCTTCTAAGGATATGTCCTGGCCAGGGGAATACATTTCAAGGCAGTAAGATGCCTCCCTTATTGCATTAGGTGCAAACCTGGCACCAGGTCTAAAAGATGCGGTTGAATCAAAAGGAACGCCTATAATACATATATCTCCTTGCCCTCTTGAACCCATGTAGAGCATAATTAAAGTTCCTGTACAATGAAGTTAGGGAGTGCAAATGAAGATCTGTGTATGCTTGGATTATAATATCTGCAGATCTTAGCTATATCTTTTGCTCTTCCAAGATCAAAGTCTACTTCAGGGTCTTTGTCCTTTACCAATGCAAGGGTGAATGACCAGAATCCTGAGGGATAGCAAGGTGTTGGAGCAGTGTAGACGTGGGCGTTGCCGAATGCACTGGCTATGTTCCCCCTTATCCTTATTACCTCGTCTAGGCTCCACGCAGGCGACTCGCTCTGTGCACTCATGCAGCCATCCTGCCTTAATGCCTTTTTCACATCACTGTAAAAGTCTTTGGTAAACAGCTTTTCTCCGGGGCCTATTGGATCCGTTGAATCAATGCATATGCAATCAAAACTCTCATGGAACTGCTTTATGTACTTGCTACCATCTTTGTTCACTATCTCAACCCTTTCATCATCAAGGGATGAGGATAGGGATGGGAAATATCTCTTTGCAACGTCTATTACCATGGCGTCTATCTCGCATAACACCACCCTTTCAACGCCAGGATGTTTCAATACCTCACGCACAGTTCCGCCGTCACCACCTCCTATAACCAAGACATGCCTGGGGCTACGTGCACACACCATGGGCACGTGCACTAGCATATCGTGGTAATAAAATTCATCCTTATCGCTCAGCATAACAATGTCATCCAGTAATAGTACCCTACCAAAAAAAGAATTCTCAACGACCTTTATGTCTTGGTACTCACTCTGGCCCTTGTAGAG
>QMLJ01000099.1 GCA_003643935.1 Deltaproteobacteria bacterium
GAAAACACCTTGAAGTCCCTTTGCGATGAAAAAGAGGAGTACAAGGTCTTCGGCATGGATATCTCAGAGACCAATATAGAATATGCCAGGAAATTAAACGAGGAGGTTGGATCAGAGATAGTATTTTTTGCACGCGACATGAATACAATCCCATTTCAGCCAGATACTTTTCACCTGGTAAATACGACTGATGCATCTTATCTCAACTTCAGGCATAGAAGGCCTTTCTATATCGCCGAGATCGCAAGGGTGCTAAGGCCTGGTATTGGTAGGGCTTGCGTAACAAACCCAAATGAGAATACCACTTTAAAAGAATACAACTATGTGATGATGAGGACTAACTACAGGACTTACTTGAACCCTGTTAATATTATCAGGTCAACTGCCCTTGGAAAGTGTTCCATACATATAGACGCCCTCGCAAAGTTAAGGCCCGACTGGGAGCTGACAACCACCCAGGACATGACCAATTCATTAACCAGGGTTTTAAAGGCTGACATCATTGATATAAACAACTGGCCGAGACAAGGAGGTCCCTCAATATACAGTGGTTTTACCTTTGCAGTAAATGACAGGACAAAAAAAGAACTCACTAAGTACATCGAGTTTAGAGACGCCCGGAGAGACGAGGAAGGCTGGATCAATATTGAGAACATTTAATCTGTTGAGTCTCTTAAAGGGATAATCCAATAGACCAACCTGGCCTGGCCGATCAAGCAGGGTTCCCTGATGGATAGAAAGTTCTTGACATGTGAGGTGCATGTATTGATAAATATAAAGGCTATGATGGATAAAGGCTTTTTATTCTTTAGCTATATGTATTTTAAAATAAGGGTTTGCCCATAGGCTTATCCTTCGGTGTAAAAAAGGAGGCCATGGGTACCATGGCCTCCTTTTTTATTGTATGCATATCTTCTTGAAGAGGTTTGATATGAAAAAGATATTAAGTGGAAATGAGGCAATAGCAAGGGGCGCCATGGAAGCAGGCGTACGCTTCGCCTCTGCCTACCCAGGCACACCTAGCACCGAGATACTGGAGACCATTGCCAAGGAATTTCCCCAGATACACGCAGAGTGGACGCCCAATGAGAAGGTAGCCCTTGAGGTTGCAGCAGGTGCATCCTATGCTGGTGCAAGGGCCCTTGCAGCCATGAAGCACGTGGGTGTTAACGTAGCAGCGGATCCACTGATGACTTTGCCTTACACCTATATTAGGGGTGGCCTTGTACTGGTGAGTGCGGATGATCCTGACTTATTCTCGTCGCAGAACGAACAGGATAACCGTAACTATGCAAGGTTTGCAAAGATACCCATGATGGAACCCGCTTCCTCTGCAGAGGCAAAGGACTTTGTAAAGGCGGCCTATAGATTGAGCGAGGAATTCTCAACCCCAGTAATGCTTCGTACTACGACACGCATATCACATTCAAAGGGTATTGTGGAGTTGGGAGAACCAGAGGATCCGGCTGAAGCATCTCTTGAAAGGCATCCTGCGGAATGGGTGATGTTACCTGCGAATGCAAGGAGAAGGCACCCTGTGATTGAGGACAGGCTCAAGAGGCTTACAGATTTCTCAAATAGTTCAAGATTTAATTTCATAGAGATAAACGATACCTCCATGGGTATAATAGCATCAGGGGCTGCGTACCAGTATGCAAGGGAGGCCTTCCCGGATGCATCTTTCCTTAAGCTCGGACTCTCTTATCCAATACCGGATCTGCTTGTGCGCGAATTTGCTGCAAAGGTAAAAGATCTGTGGATAGTGGAAGAGCTGGATCCATTTATTGAGAACCAGGTAAGAGAACTTGGCATAGAATGCCACGGAAAGGATCGCATACCCTTATGCGGTGAATTAAGCCCTGACATTGTAAGGGATGCTGTCTTGGGTGCTGAGAAGAAAGGTGCAAAGCCCTTAAATCTCCCTGTCAGGCCACCAAACATGTGTCCAGGGTGTCCTCACAGGGGAATATTGTGGGCGCTTAAGAAAAACAAGTGCTTTATTGCAGGGGATATCGGGTGCTACACCCTGGGTTTCTTGCCCCCGCTCGATGCAATTGATACCTGCCTTTGCATGGGGGCTGGTATAAACCATGCCCACGGCATGTCAAAAGTACTCGGTGATGGCAAGAAAAAAATAGCGGCTGTAATAGGGGATTCCACATTTTTTCATTCAGGTATGACCGGGCTACTGAATCTGGCCTACAACAGGGGCGTTGCACTCATTGTCATACTGGATAACAGGACTACCGCCATGACAGGTGCTCAAGACCACCCAGGCACTGGCGTCACCCTTGATGGAAGCAAGAACATAGACATAGACATGGAGGGGCTTGTACGTGCCCTTGGAATTAATTGGGTTCAAAGTATTGATCCGTATGACGTTGCCATGGCAAGACAGAAGGTGAAAGAGGCGTTGGAACAGGATGGACCCGCCGTGATAATATCTTCTGCTCCGTGTGCACTGCTCCCTTCCAGGAAGGTACCTGGAGTACCCCTTAGGGTGGATGCCGACAAGTGCACGGGTTGTAAGGTCTGCCTGGCCATTGGCTGTCCCTCCATAGAATTCAAGGACAAAAAGGCCATTATACTGGATACATGTACTGGTTGTGGCATATGTAAGGCCATATGCCCATTTGATGCCATCGGGGGTGATGTATGAACGTTATAATGGCAGGCGTTGGAGGGCAAGGCATAATACTGGCATCTGACATACTAACTGAAGTGGCCATGCGCCATGGCTACGATGTGAAGAAGTCGGAGATACACGGTATGGCTCAGAGAGGAGGCAGTGTGATGTCTCATGTTCGTTTCTCCAAGCAGGTGTTCTCACCCATAATCCCTAGGGGAGAATGCGATATACTCCTGTCTTTCGAAGAGCTTGAGACAGCCAGGTATCTTGAATTCCTGAAACCCGGTGCATGGATTGTAATAAACAGGTACAGGTTGCCACCGCCCACGGTAAGCATAGGGAAAGAAGAGTACCCTGATGTGGAAGGTATTGTGAGGGAAAAAACGCAAAGGTTCATGTTTGTGGAGGCGGACAATATTGCCCTGTCCTTGGGGAACAGAAGGGTCTTGAATTCCGTGTTGCTGGGTGTGTTGTCCACCTTGCTCGAGCCTGACGTGGCCACTTGGGAGGAATGCATAGCCGTAAAACTCCCTGAGAAGGTAAGGGATATAAACATACAGGCCTTTAGGAAGGGGAGGGAGACAAAATAAAAATAAAAATAAGATTAGAGGAGGTTGTCGTATGATATTCAATGAGGAGTTTGAGACGTTACCAAGGGAGGCACTGGAGGCACTACAGCTCAAGAGACTAAAGCAAGTAGTCCAGAGGGTATACCACACGGTAGGCTTCTACAGGAAGGCCTTTGATGATGCAGGCGTTAAGCCTGAAGACATAAAGACACTGGACGATCTGAAAAGACTACCGTTCACCACAAAGCAGGACCTCAGGGATAACTATCCGTTCGGTATGTTTTCCGTACCCATGAGCAACGTGGTGAGGATTCATGCATCTTCAGGGACAACAGGGAGGCCCACGGTGGTAGGCTACACCAAGAGGGACATAGACATGTGGGCAGAGCTAATGGCAAGGTGCTTTGCAGCTGCAGGACTTACGAAGAACGACATAATACACAACGCGTATGGCTATGGTCTCTTTACAGGAGGGCTCGGTGCCCATTACGGTGCTGAGAGGCTTGGGGCCAGTGTTATTCCCATGTCAGGGGGCAACACGAAGAAGCAAATAATGATACTACAGGACTTTGGTCCCACCGCTATTTGCTGCACCCCTTCTTATGCCTTGTACCTGGCTGAAGTTGGAGAGGAGATGGGTATGGATATGCGTTCTCTGAGGCTCAGGGTTGGTGTACTCGGGGCTGAGCCGTGGAGCGAGAAGATGAGGCAGGAGATAGAAAACAAACTTGACATCATGGCACTTAATATCTACGGTCTTTCCGAGGTATTAGGCCCTGGCGTATCCATGGAATGTGCAGAAGGCAGGAATGGCCTTCACGTATTCGAGGATCACTTCATAGTGGAAGTCATAAACCCTCAGACCGGCGAGGTCCTGCCTTACGGAGAGGAGGGTGAGCTGGTATTTACGACCCTCACAAAGGAGGCGTTTCCGCTTATCCGATACAGGACCAGAGACATATCCAGGCTCATGCCAGAGACGTGCAAGTGCGGAAGGACATTCGTGAGGATGGACAGGGTCTCCGGCCGCAGTGATGACATGCTTATCATAAGGGGTGTGAACGTGTTCCCATCCCAGATTGAGAGTGTGCTTATGGATGTAGAGGGTCTTGAACCGCACTATCAGCTCATAGTAGCAAGGGAAGGTGCCCTTGATACGCTTGAGGTGCAGGTAGAGGTAAGCGAAAAGATATTCTCCGACGAGGTGAGAAAACTACAAGACATGGAGAAGAGGATTGCAAAGGATATAAAGGATTACCTGGGGGTGACTGCAAAGGTGAAACTCGTTGAGCCAAAGACACTCAAAAGATTCGAGGGTAAGGCACAGCGGGTTATAGACAAGAGAAATATTTAAGGAGGAGGTTTGGCCAATGAAGGTGGAACAGATATCCATATTTTTGGAAAACAAGCCAGGTGGTTTAGCCCAGGTTACCCGGGTATTAAAAGAAAGAGATATAAACATCAGGGCATTATCCCTGGCAGATACCACGGACTTCGGCATACTCAGACTTATAGTGGACAAGGTTCAGGAGGCAAGGGATGTACTGAAGAATGAAGGATTCACGGTTGGTCGCACCGAAGTGGTGGCAGTAGAGGTCCCTGATAGGCCAGGAGGACTTCATATCATTGTGGATGCACTATCAAGTGAAGGGATTAACGTGGAATACATGTATGCCTTTGTGGAGAGAAGTGGTGAGAACGCCGTGATAATATTCAGGTTCGACGACACAGACAGGGCAATTGAGGTGCTTCAGGAAAAGGGGCTGAGGGTATTACCAGGTGAAAAGGTCTATAGGCTTTGATCTTGTGGTTGTTTGGAAGTATATGGGTGTGTTGCCACAGGTGTACATTCGATTGGGCATGGGGACATAACAAAGACATCTCGGATTGCATGCTATGTTGTCTCTCAGCCGTTAACAATAAGTAGATAAGGAGGAGGTATAAGGATGAAAAGGTTTGCTTGGGTAATCTTGGTAGGGCTTTTGATATCCGCGGTCGTTGGATTCACAGGCTGCACAAAGGAAAAGGTGATAAAGGTGGGCGCTATCCTAAGGCTCTCGACAGGGGCCTCTGATGGTCTTCCTGCCAAGAGAGGCATAGAGATAGCAGTGGATGAGATAAATGCCGCTGGAGGTATAAACGGCAAACCCCTGAAGGTCATATACGAGGATAGCAAGGACTCGCCGCAGGCATCTGTTACTGCATTCGAAAAGCTCATATCCATGGACAAGGTAAAGGTTGTGATAGGCCCCATGATGAGTGGTAATACCCTTGCAGTGGCACCTATTGCGGAGAGGAACCACGTGGTTGTGATTACACCCAACGGTACATCTCCCAAGATATCAAATGCCGGCAAGTACATATATAGGGGGTGTACCAGAATAGACAAGCAGGCCGAGGCGCTAACCAAATATGCCAAGGATAAGATGGGGGTGAAGACCGTTGCCATACTGTACAGCAATGAACCATACGGCAAGGGCTGCAACAA
>QMLJ01000100.1 GCA_003643935.1 Deltaproteobacteria bacterium
AGTTTCCAGGCCATACAGTTCAAGCTTGCTGACATGGCGACGCGCCTGGATGCAGCTGAGATGCTGATCCTTAAGGCTGCATGGCTTGAGTCCAATGACCTGCCCTTTGAGAAAGAGGCTGCCCAGGCAAAGATGTATGCCTCGGATACTGCAATGGATGCTGCAATAGAGGGTGTACAAATACTGGGCGGATACGGGTACATAAACGAGTATCCCATGGAAAGGCATATGAGGGATGCAAAGATAACCCAAATCTACGAGGGTACCAACGAGATAATGAGAATAGTGATAGCAAGGAACATCCTGGGAAAGAGAAAGAAATAGATATTTAGGGGGAGTGGAGAAGAATATTCAGTGCTTTTGCCTTGACATATACGAAGATGCCCTATATGTAGGGATGCCTTGGAAAACAAAAGACAAAAGGGGAGGATACAGGTATAATGGCCAATCATCCATCGGCCTTGAAGAGACAGCGCCAAAATGAAAAAAGAAGGCTAAGAAATAAGAGCTACAAATCGAGCATAAATACCTTTATAAAGAAGACCCTAAAGGCCCTGGAAGAAAAAGATGCCGACGAGGCAATGGTATATTACAGGAAAGCCGTAAAAAAACTGGATAGTGCTGTAAACAAGGGCATATTTCATAGAAAGACTGCATCAAGAAGGATTTCACGTCTCACTAGGAAGATAAACACACTCAGCCAGGCCTGATGTGTTTACGGGGGCTTCCCTGGATTCACATTGTTATAGTCCCAAGCATACTTTGACGCTTAGTTTACCTATAGCCATGTGGTATCAAAATCTCCAGGACTCCAAAGGTAGCCTGGTCTATCTAGCAAAAACACATTAAAAAAGCTTTGCTTCTCGTCTTTTCTGTTATACTTACATCTGAGTAGAGGGGCCCAGGCACATGTGGTGGAATCCTCCAGCGAGATTACTATACAAGGTAGGCCTTTTCTCTATACTTTTTATATTAAGCCCTAGTCTTATATTAAGCCCTAGTCCGGGCATATTGGAGGATGGTATGTGCCATCTCCTATACCAGGAGTACATGCGTAAAGATTTAGAAAATCCATATGCCAATGCCATATTTATGGCCTCTATACCCCCTGACATATCCAGGGCAAGTAATCCCCCCTCATCATGGGGACATTTTAGCACGGCAGTTCAAGGGGACATATTAGCTTTGCTAACACATAGAATGGAAAATGCTTTATAAAGCAATCCTCAAATGATATGATAGGAGATTGGTAAAATACATTCGCAGACCAAAGGAGGTTTGGCTATGAAAATCTTTTCTATCCCTGTGTTAATGGCAGTGGTTTTAATAATGACTGTGGTAGCTCCATGCAGTGCTTCTCAGATGACACCATACCAGATCATGAAGAAATCAGAGGACCTATTGGATCAGGCCAAGGACAGCAAGTCTGACATGACAATGATCCTCATCAACAAGAAAGGTAACAAGAGGGTAAGGGAGCTTATATCATACGGAAAGAACCTGGATAACGGTGTCAAGAAAACACTTTTAATTTTCAAGGCTCCTGCCGATGTTAAAGGTACGAGCTTTCTTTCTTGGAGCTTCCCAGGCAGGGAGGACAAGCAGTGGCTGTATTTACCTGCACTTGCCAGGGTAAGGCAGATAAGCAGTGCAAGCAAGGGTGAGAGCTTCATGGGTACGGAGTTCAGTTACTATGACATGGGCAGACATCACCTGGACGACTACACATACAAGCTGCTTAGGGAAGAAAAGGTGGGCGAGCAGATGTGCTACGTGATAGAGGCAACCCCAAAAGAAAAGAAGTATTACAGCAAGGTAATATCCTGGATCAGGAAGGACAACTTTATACCGGCCAGGATGGATTTCTATGATAAGAGCGGGAGACTCCTGAAACGAAACATGATCAAGAAGATAGAAAACATAGACGGTATTAATACACCTATGTACATGGAGATGCACAACGTACAGACAGAGAGGACAACAATAATAAAACTGGCAAACGTCCATTACAACATCGGACTTCCAGAAAGGTTCTTCACCGAGAGGTACATGAAAAGGGGGAGATGATAAGGCTCCATGAGGGTTCCAAGGCTAGCATAATCTTCGTATTAATATGTAAGCTATTGATGCCCGCAGCATATGCTTTCAACTACGAAGGATTTACTTTCAACGGTCACATAGAGTCAAGGGGTATCAAGACACTTAATAGCGGAACCCCCAAAGAGGACATGTCCTATGAGCTTGAACTTGACTCAGAGAGAGACATAGGATCCTGGGGCAAGTTCAGGCTTGCATTAAAGGCGGTTGATGATGGCAAGGTGATAAACCCCACGCATAACGGCGTATTTGATACGTTCAACAGGGTCTACCAAGATAGAGACCAGTACATTAACGTGGACGAGGCATATATTGACATATACACGAATAGTGCTGATTTCAGGCTTGGTATACAGAAATTTGCATGGGGAAGACTCGACGAGATCAATCCCACGGATAACCTTAATACCCAGGACCTGACCGAGTTTGTATTCCCTGAGCAAAACGTTAGGAAGATAGGGGCACCTGCCTTTAAAGCTGATATATACAGCGACTTGTTCAACACAGAGATAGCCTGGATACCGAGATACATACCATACAGACTACCCACGCCCGAGGAGAGATGGTTCCCGCCGATTCTGAAACCCCCAACAATTGTACACTCCAGCACCGGGGATATACCGGTCATAAGTCATTATGAGGATGCTGATTTACCTGCATTTAAGCTGTCAAACTCGGAGATAGGTATACGCATATCCAAGTACATAAAGGGATGGGACGCATCTATAAGTTATTTCAGCGGGTACGACCCAACACCTCTTATAATAGGTACAACAGATATAACGGTTGAGTTACTTGACCCATCTTCCTTCAAGACCCAGATAAGAACAGACGCATATGTCAAACCAAGTCTTCACCGTATGCAGGTATTTGGCTTTGATTTTACAAACACAATAGGCAAGTTCACTCTCCGTGGCGAGTGTGCATACTATGCAGGCAAGTATTACAGCAGGAAGACCGAGGACATCATGAGGGAAGAGACAACAAAGGAAAAGCAGAAAGAGATAATGGATAAGTTCATGAAAGATTATATCGAGTCGGGTATGAAGGATACACGACAGGTTTTCCACACGAACCCGGACGTGGAGGTAAAAAAGAATTCCATGAAGTATGGCCTTGGCGTAGATTACATAAGGGGCGATACAACATTGAGCGTACAGTGGATACAGGAATACATATTCGACTATGACAAATCCAGGCCGGTTTATCTAAACAAGAAAGGTGTGGATACCACATTTACATTATCCTTAAAGCAGTTATACCTGCAGGACACCCTGGAGATAGGCCTTGACGGCATGTACGGCGTAGAATTTAGGCAATACCTCATAAAACCCCACATAACGTACAGCTTCACGGACAACCTAAAGGGTACCATAGAGGCAAGGATTCTCCAGGGTAGGGACACAGACTCTGCCATAGGCCAGTTCAGGGATAACGACGAGATATTCGCACGCATGAAGTACAGCTTCTAGCCAGGGCAGTCATACATTTAGGTGCCTGACGCCTGGTGTCTTTTGCCCCGCGTCTAGAACTTTGCACCTTCGTCCCTTTGCGCCTTACTCATTAACGTTTCCGGTTGCCTTTGGCCTTTACCTGAATTAAGATCCATGTGCATGGACAGGCACGAACTTGAAAAGGCACTCAAGGATTTTGAGATGCAGGTAAGGAAAAGGCTGCCTTCAATGATCAATATCACCCTTGCAAACAGGGGCAGCAGAGAACACGAGTTTAATTTCAGGCAGTTTGTCGAGACACTCGAACGCAAGAGAAGGATGCTCATGAAGGAGTCCAGCAAGATTGGTAGGCACGAGCAGAAGACACGCTTTTTGAACGCTAGCTACAGCATGGACTCCCAGCTGAAGGGCATGGAAGGCAAGGAGGCATTCAGAAGACGCGTGCGTCTGCGACACAGAAAGATAGAGGCTCCAGTTGTATACGATGCAGGGTCAGGTCCCAAGAAAGCCAAGGTCCTGAACGTTCTGGACGATAGCATGCTAATCGAGACAACGGAGAAAGTTCCTTTGAACAGGGAGATAAACATATCAGTCTCTGGTAAGGACACCAAAGGACGTGTTGTGAGATCTCTGACCATGGGTAAGGATACCTGCGAGTTGGAGGTAAAGTTGACAGATATCCAGAGCCAAAAGGATATCGCGAAAAAACTAACAGAAATAATGGAGAAGCTAAAAGACACCGGGAACAATTGACACCCATAGCCTGCAAGGTTATAGCTAGGCCATGAGATTTGCTATTGCAACACTTGGATGCAAGGTAAACCAGTACGATTCAGAGCTCATAAGGGAGGCCCTTGTAAAAAGCGGCCACGAGGAGTCTTCTTTCAACGATACTTGTGACCTCTACATTATAAACACCTGCACTGTAACCCACAGGTCAGACAGCGATGCCAGAAAACTCATAAGAAGGGCATTAAAGACATCCAACAATGCAAGGGTGATTGCAACCGGATGCAAGGCAGTGACTGATCCGGCCTCACTCCAAGAGATATCACCCAGGGTCGAGGTTGCTGCCCCTTCAGATGTCTCTGGCCTATTAGGAGTGAGACTGCCTAGGGTAATAACTCATTTTCAGCACAGGTCACGTGCTTTCGTCAAGATCCAGCAGGGATGCGACAACTTCTGCACATATTGCATTGTACCCTATGCACGGGGCAGACCATTCAGCAGGGATATCGACGAAATAATACAAGAGGTGGAACAGCTTACCTCAAGTGGTTACAGAGAGGTTGTGCTCACAGGCGTAAACATGGGCCTCCACGAGCACGGACTTGCTTTTATTGTAAACCAGGTCCTGACAGGGACCAGGGTCGAGAGGATAAGGATAAGCTCCATAGAACCGTGGACGTTTGAGGGATCCTTACTCAGGCTGATGGTAGATGATTCCAGGGTATGCAAACATCTTCACCTGCCCTTGCAAAGCGGATCTGACAGAATACTGGAATCCATGGCAAGACCTTACACAGCAGGTTATTTCAGCGACCTGGTCCTTGGCATCCATGAGGCCTGCCCTGACATAGCCATAGGTACGGATATAATCGTGGGCTTCCCTGGTGAAGACGACGCTGCATTTCAAGACACCCTAGGCATGATCCAAAGGTTGCCGCTTGCCTACCTGCACGTGTTCCCATATTCGCCAAGGCCTGGCACCAAGGCATATGAGCTTGACCATTGGGTCGATGAAATGACCAAGAAGAAACGGGTTGGCATTCTCAGGGAGCTCTCGCAAAAAAAGAGAAAGGACTTTGCGATTGGGCTCACGGGCAAGAATATGGATGTGCTAATAACCAGCTCAAGGAGCGGAATGTCCTCTGGGATTACTACCAATTATCAGAAAATCATGCTGAATGCCCCTGTTAAGCCCGGTTCAGTGGTCAACGCCAAGATAACAGGGTTTGAGAAAGAAAGCCTGGTAGGTATCATTTGATCGTGGCCCTGTGGAAGATTCGATAAGTATTTAAAGACAAGATAAGCCATGGACATAGAATTTTCGCACGTGTATTTCCGCTATCCAGTGCCTGGTGATGACTGGGCAATAAGGGATATAAACCTAAGGGTGCAAA
>QMLJ01000101.1 GCA_003643935.1 Deltaproteobacteria bacterium
TATGGCAGGCATTCGGTGGACATAAGCCACTCTGCCGTAACAGAGATAACCTGCCATGCAAGGGGCATATCCTTTCTACACCCTGGGAAGTCAACCGTAATAGACATTGGAGGACAAGATTCCAAGGCCATATCCATATCCGAGAAAGGTAAAGTCGTAGATTTCGTAATGAACGACAAGTGTGCCGCAGGAACAGGTAGGTTCTTGGAGGTAATGGCAAAGGCACTAGGGGTTGATATAAACGGCTTGAATGAGCTTGCCACAAGGTCAAAGGACAATCTCAAGATATCTTCCACGTGTACAGTATTTGCCGAGAGCGAGGTTATCTCCCTCATATCCAGGAAGACACCCAGGGAAGACATAGCATATGGGGTATTTAGGGCCATTGCATCAAGGGTAGCGTCCATGGCTGCACGTCTCACAATAATGGACCCTGTATTCATGACAGGCGGAGTATGCCAGGCAGGTACTATCGTAAAGACCATGGAACTTGCTCTAGGCCACAGGGTATATGTCCCTAAGTACCCTCAGTTTACTGGTGCATTTGGTGCTGCAATCATTGCATCCGAGTCCGGATCTAAGTAGTGCAAGCACTAGAATCCAATTGTGACACTGCCTTATGTTTAGCGTAGACCATCAATCACGTCTTTTTCCACCTACTGTTAAAGACATGTGCTAGCCAGATGTTGAAAATAGTGAGCAAGGCCACAGGTACCAGTTTCCACTGCAATACCAGGCGTATATCACCGGCAAGTATTACGTCATAGGCTACACCGCAGAGCAGGGCAACAGCCAAGTTGTGGGGCAAGGACCCGAGCAGTGTCCCCAGGAGGTATTCGCCTAGTCCTATGTCAAGGGCAGAGGCCGAGTAATTGATCGCAGCAGCAGGAAACATGAATGTCCTGGCATACACGATAAAGAGTACCGCGTTTCTGGAAAACCTGGAGTAAATACCCCGGGGAAGCAAGTCAGAAAGTTCCTTTTTGTCTAGAATCAAGAAAAGGCCAGCCCTTACCATTAGGAATATCACAAATGCTGCAACTATAGATGATATCTGTAACACGGCAAAACCCAGCCAAGGGCCAAACACTATCCCGCCTATAAGGGCAACGGGTGTTGCAGGCACGAAGAATATAACACCGAGTGTAAAACATGCTATGTAAAATGGTATGCCAACCCAGCTCATGCCGTCTATGATTGCCCTCAGGCTGGCCAAGGACAGAGAACCATACAAGGCATGTACGGCGAAATACAACCCCACAAGTACGCAGATACTGGCCAAGAAGCCTACAAATCTGACCTTCTGGCCCCTATTCATCTCCTTCTCCCATCATACCAATATAAATATTTTATCCCCTGGATACCACCCCAACAAGGACTAAAATAACATTTGTATGTACTGGACTGTATGATATTATGATCTATATGCGTAATGCTCTTACCATAGATCTAGAGGAATTTTTCCAGATCCAGGTCCTTTCAAGGGTAATATCTGATAAAGACTGGGACAGCTTCCCATCGGATGTCGAGAAAAACACAAGAATAGTAATGGATCTGCTGCAGGAGGAAGACATAAAGGCAACCTTTTTCTGCCTTGGATGGGTTTCCATGCGCCACAGAGAATTAATAAAGGAAATATCCTCTTACGGCCACGAGATCGCATGCCACGGGCTTATGCACAAGCCGATAACAGAATTATCTCCAAAGGTATTTAGAGAATATACATATCAAGCAAAAGACATGCTAGAGGACATAACAGGTACAAAGGTCTCGGGCTACAGGGCACCAACATATTCCATAACAACCAAGACCCTGTGGGCACTGGAGGTGCTGGAAGAACTGGGGTTTGATTATGACTCCAGCATATTCCCGATCTATCACGACAACTACGGCATACCAAGTGCACCAAGATTCCCATACAGGATCGAATCCATGAAACTTGTGGAATTCCCCATATCAACCGTGAGAGTATTTGGCTACAACCTCCCTGTCTCTGGTGGTGGTTACTTCCGTATTTTGCCTTACTTCATAACAAACCTCGGACTCGGCTCTATAAACAGGGAAGGAAAACCCTTTATATTCTATATACACCCGTGGGAATTCATGCCCGATATACCAAGGATACCAGGACTATCAACACTATCACGCTTCAGGACGTATACCGGCCTGTCCAGAACGCTCTTTAAGTTTAGAAGACTGCTAAAAGAATTCAGGTTTACCACGGCAAGAGATGTACTCTCGGACGAGGGACTCATATGAGACTGCACAGTGCTGCAGCAATATAGGCTTCCAAGGACTAGCAGAACTCATCCATGAGTAACTGGGTTGAGAGAATACCTACAAAGGCACTGTTATCCCTGAAGCCCAGTCTATTTGACCTTGAGCACTTGTCAATTAGTCGAGTTACCATCTCTGGCTTAAAGACGCCCCTGGCCTCGATAGAATCCCTCTCTAGGTTCTTTGCTATATGCGGCGTAAGCTCGGAACCATCGAAAAAGCCTTCCTTGTTCGGAGCTCCGTATGGCTGCTTTATCCGCCTGAATATATCATCCGGAAGTGTCTCTGCAAAGGCCCTCTTCAGTATGTACTTTTCCTTAAGTCCTTTCAGCTTCAATCTAGGATCAATCCTACTGGCAAATTCTGCTAATCTGTGATCAAGGTAAGGGTATCTACCCTCAACGCTGTGCGCCATTGCCATTCTCTCCCCTTGGGACGAGAGCAGGTACCCGGCCAAGAGTATCTTTATCTCTAAGTACTGTGCCTTGTTCAGTGGATCCCAAGAAGCAAATTCCTCTGGTAGCGAAAGGGATAACTCCTCAATGGGGTCATACTCCATCACAGCCCCCCTTATATCCTCTGAGAAATATGATTGCAGACTGGAGGTGTTTCTCCAGGTCGGAAGGTGAGAATATCCAAAGTGATCCAGCATTGAAAGATCGCTCCTGTAAAAAGACATCAGCATCCTCCCTGTCTGTCGCATGTTGACAGGAGAATAGGGGTAGAGCCTGAAAAGCAGCAAAGGCCTGAGATGAGAGGATGGATCTCTGGCCCAGAACCTACGGATCTTTGTTTCCTTGAATATATCGTAGCCACCAAAGAGTTCGTCAGAGCCCTCACCGGTGAGCACCACCCTTATACCATGTTCATGAGTAAGCTCTGAGAGCAGATACATAGGTGTAGGCGCTGTTCTCAGTAGAGGTGTCTCCGCATGCCACATAATATCCTTAAACGATCTCCCTATATCCCTATACGAGATAGTCCTTACATGGTGTCTTGTACCAAGCAGTCTGCCCATGGTTAACTGGAAACGTGATTCGTCATACGCGGGGTCGCCGAAACTCACTGAGAATGTCTCCATGGAAGGTGCATGAGTCTTTACAAGAGATGCAAGTATGCTGGAGTCAAGGCCACCGCTAAGGTATGCACCGACCGGGACATCTGCCCTCAGGCGTATATCCACAGAGCTTTCCAGTATATCTCTTATACCTTGCTTGGCATCTTTCTCGTCTGTTATATCATGCTCACCCTGGGGAGGAAAGGTCATGTCCCAGTATATGAAGGAGTTGATACTAGAATCTCTTACCACCATGCACTCCCCTGGCCTGAGTTGCTGGATACCCTTGAATATGGTCCTGGGTGCAAGTACATTCCAGAAGGTAAAGACCTGCTTTAAAGCCATGGGATCTATCTCCAGTCTACCTACTACTGGTAACATTGCCTTTATTTCGGAGCTGAATATCAGATTGTCTGCGTGCCTTGTATAAAATAACGGTGCTATGCCAAACCTGTCCCTTGCAAGAATAAGCTCGCTCGTCTTACTATTCCACAATGCAAATGCAAATTGTCCGTTCAGATGCCCAAAAAGATCGAGCCCGTACTCCTCAAGCAGGTGGGGGAGCACTTCTATATCTGAATTGGTGTAAAACCTGTGTCCCTTTTCTACAAGGTCTTTCTTGATCTCAATGTAGTTGAAGATCTCTCCGTTCGCCACAACCCACACGCTTTTGTCCTCGTTGGATATGGGCTGTTTTCCTGTTTTCAGATCAATGATAGAGAGCCTCCTGTGGCCGAGGCTGACAGGGTTATCCTGGAATATACCACCCTCATCAGGCCCCCTGTGTATCATGGTAGCGAGCATACTGCCCATTAAATCACGATTCTTGGACAGCCTTCCCAAGATACCTGCTATTCCGCACATGCATTTACCTCTACCAATTAGATACGACAAACTCAATGCAAATTATAAAACCGTTTAAGGTTATTACTTTCTGTTACCTATTCCTTTCAAGGCATTACTTTTTTCTATATCGTGATTGAAACCTGATGACCTTATGTTGTATTAACATTCAAAGTTGCTGCCCCATATGCCGATTCAATAAGCAGGAGGAATACCATGGATATCAAGGATAAGATAACCGAGTTCATCAGGGAGAACTTTATAGCAGGGAGAACCGATATCTCTCTTGGAAGCGACGAATCACTTATAGAGGCAGGTGTTATGGATTCCACCGGAGTACTTGAGCTTGTAGAATTCCTGGAGAGCACGTTTAACATAGTAATAGAGGACGAAGAATTAATCCCTGAAAACCTTGAGACCATAGATAACATAGTTGGTTTCCTTAAAAGCAAGGGTATTTGATGGAGCCGTACCTCATACACCAGCTGCTTGAGAGGGCAGCACAGGATTATCCGCAAAAAGTCTCTGTATTACATGGGGATAAAGAAATCACCTACATGGAGCTGAACCATATTTCCAACAGGCTTGCACACCTGCTAATCAACAAAGGCGTCAAAAAGGGAGATAGGATTATAATTGCAATGGAGAACTCCATTGCATCCATAGTAGCCTACTACGCCGTACTGAAATCAGGCGGGATATCAATAGAGGTACCGGACAAGTCTACGCCAAGAGAGATGACCTACTTCGTGGAGAACGCAGGAACTGGCGTATGCATTCTATCCAGGATGAGCTCAAAGAGGCTCAAAGGAGAGATACCTGCCCAGACCATAATAGAGCTCGACCACATGGAAAAGGACAGTGCCATCATGACTGAACTAGAGGACATGCCTGGTACGAATCCAGAAATACCCATCATTGACCTGGACATTGCAAGCATAATTTACACATCGGGCAGTACAGGAAAGCCAAAGGGCGTCATGCTTACTCACAGGAATGTAATGTCCAACACGGCTTCTATTGTATCATACCTTGGCCTAGGGGCTAATGACAGGATTATGGTGGTATTACCATTCTATTATGTTTACGGCAAATCTTTACTGAATACCCACTTCATGGTAGGGGCATCTGTTGTGATAAATAATCGCTTTGCTTTCCCCAATTCCGTGATAGAGGACATGGATGACAAACGTGCTACCGGGTTTGCAGGTGTACCATCAAGTTTTGCAATACTCATGAACCGGTCGATATTCCCAAAAAGAGACCTGCCCTCGCTCAGGTACATGACTCAGGCAGGTGGTATGATGGCCCCTGCACTTACAAGGCGTATAATGGAAGCCAAACCAGGCATATCGCTTTTTATAATGTACGGTGCCACAGAGGCATCCCCCAGGCTTACGTACTTACCACCGAACAGGCTCAGAGACAAGCTAGGCTCAGCTGGTATACCTGTACCCAACTGCGAGATTACTATAA
>QMLJ01000102.1 GCA_003643935.1 Deltaproteobacteria bacterium
AGGATGCCCTTTATATGGTGCTTCCTTACACCGACCTCGTGCTATTTGACATAAAGGAGATTGACCCCAAAAGGCACGAGATATTTACTGGCCATTCCAATGCCAGGATCCTTGAGAATGTTCTATACATACGTGAATACATGAAGAAACATGGCAGACCGTCGGAGATGTGGATAAGGACACCCATAATACCGGATGCCACAGCGACCCATGAGAATATAGGGGGTATAGGAAGGTTCATAGCAGCCAACCTTGGCGATGTTGTGAGCCGGTGGGAACTATGCTCTTTCAACAACATGTGCGTGGACAAGTATGAAAGGCTTGGCATCAACTGGCAGTTCAAGGGAAAAGAGCTCTTGACCAGGGAGTTTATGGATTCCCTTGTCCGTGTGGCTGAACAGAGTGGTGTAGATCCTGATATAGTCATATGGACAGGCCTTACAAAGCTGGAGAAAGAAGATAGGGAGGACCAGGGCGGGCCCAAGCTCCGCCTTGTGAAGAGCTGTAACCTTCCATGAAATATCTTAAAGATGGAGGATTGTATGAGAAAAATACTAAGGGAATTTGAACCAGGGGACATGAAGGAGTTTGAGCCCGAGGTAAAGGTAGGACTGTTGGCCACAATAAACCCTGAGGGCCTACCCCATGTAACCCTTATAACTGCCTTGCAGGCAAGGACACCTGCCGAGCTCATATGGGGGCAGTTTACAGAGGGGCTTAGTAAGAAGAACGTAAAGACAAACCCGAATACAGGCTTCTTGATAATGACATTGAAACGTGACCTGTGGAGAGGCAAGGCAAGGTGGACTCATGAGGAGAAAGAGGGCAAGGAATACGAGATGTTCAATAAAAAGCCCATGTTTCGATACAATGCGTACACAGGGATACATACGGTACACTACATGGACCTGGTAGAGACCTATGGCAGGGAGAAGCTCCCTCTTGGAAGCGTAATACTGGCGTCGCTGGCAACAAGGGCAATCAAGGCCACCCTCGCAAGCAAAAGGGGCGATACAATACTTAAACCATGGGCTGAGGGCCTGTTCAACCGTCTCAATGCCTTGAAGTTCCTATCGTACGTGGATGATGATGGCTTTCCCTGCATAATACCCATTCTCCAGTGCCAGGCAGCAGACAGCACAAGGCTTGTATTCTCTTCCCTTGCATATTCCCAGGAACTTTCGCGCGTACCAGAAGGCTCAAAGGTTGCGGTCTTTGCCCTGAGCCTTGACATGGAGGATGTACTGGTAAGGGGTACCTATAGAAAAGGCGGGAAGAGAATGGGAGTAACTCCTGGCATGGTGGATATAGACTGGGTGTACAACTCCATGCCACCAAAGCAAGGTCAGGTCTACCCCATGGAAGAGCTCAGGCCGGTGAGGGAATTCAGGGTTTAAGGATAAGAGGCCAGGGAAGAGAAGCTGAGGGTTTTCAGCTCTCAGAACTACTATAGGTTGGATTGGGAGAGAGCAAAACCCAATAGAAATCCACTTTACCCCTTGAGGGGTATACCCTATTTTAGAGCATGCATAGTATAAAATTAAAATACACGCCAACCTGGAGAGAAGGTAATGTAAAGGATATGCTCGGCAAGGTTGGGCCCTTGTTGAGCATTATAAATGCAGTTGAGCCTATTGATATAAGCTTTGTGGATACCCTACACATACCTGTTCACCTCACACTTAGGCCGTGCAGGCTTGGCTTGGTAGATTTCAATATTCTCAAGGAATGGGGGCATCTTGACTTCTCCTACGTGCACTCAGGTAAGGGCCTCAGCCCGGAACAGTCGAGGCTGTCCTGCATCATGGAGGCAATAGAAAGATACACCGCATCCTACACGCCTGTTCAAGGTCGTATCAGGATCGGGACTTACAATGAATTAACACCCGGGGCCCTTGATCCAGGGGCTTTTTACATGCCTGACGGGGTGGAGTACTCAGAGGACAAGGAACTCACGTGGTACTATGCTAAGGATATCATAAGTGGAAGGCCTGTTTCTGTCCCCATTGACTTTGTTCTCATGGACATACCGGATTCTGCATATCCATTCCAAGGCTTTGGGGCCAGAAGGCTGGGGTTTTTCTTCTCCAATGGTCTGGCGGCTGGCAGTACACTGGAAGAAGCCATAATATCCGGTATATGCGAGGTGGTAGAGCGGGACTTCCAGTTTAGGATATCCAAGGGCATTGGTCCATTGCCAACTGAACTATCACTGAAAGGCGATGAGTTCTTTGAGACCTGGCTGGAGCTGTTCAACGGCCAGGGACTTGGACTCAGGGCCTTCTATACCCTTCTTGACGAAGGGATCTACTCGGTTGCTGCTACTAGTTGGGATGGGTACTGCCGTACGTTCTTCATGGGTACAGCCTCACATGTAGACCTGCGGGTGGCACTCAACCAGGCCATACTCGAGCTTGTGCAACAGAGGTCATTCACCTTTTTCTACGAGTGGAAGACCAGGAGAGAGTACCTGCCCATAGTGAGGTACATAAAGACCAGGGTGCCGCCTGAAAGATACACTACATCTGTGCCCGAGGACTTTTGGACAAATAAGTGCCCCGGACCTGTACCTTTGGAGGATGCAGGGGAGCCATTTCCTGGTACACTGCCTGATATACTGGACAGGCTATCTGCTAAACATGATGTCTTCGCCTTTGACCTGACGCATCCAGACCTCGGGGTGCCTGTTGTCCGCGTCCTCATGACAGGTATGAAAAACGGGTATTTGTTTTACAGGCCCGTGGTTACATTCGATATAGGGCTTTAGTCTTTTGAAACGCATTGCCAAGCGGTGCTATCCTTATCCCTACGGGCGTAAGCAATATATATGTCCTTGAATGCAGCATGTATTTAATCTAGCATTATGTTCTGTGGAGTATGTCTTGGAGGGGGATGTATGAAGGTAAGCTTAGTTGAACAGATGAGGGCCATGGACAGGTACGCAATAGAAGAGCTTGGCATGCCTGACGAGATACTCATGGAAAACGCAGGCCAGTCAGTCTACTTTGTTATACTCAAGGAATTTGGCATAATGAGAAAAAGGTTCATTGTCTTCTCTGGAATAGGTAACAACGGTGGAGACGGCCTTGTGGTGGCCAGGAAAATACATTCGGCGGGTGGCAAGGTCAAGGTGTTCGTAATTGGAGACCCTGGCAAGTATAAGGGCGCTGCAAGGAAAAACTTTGACATTATATCAAGGCTCTCAATCGATGTTGTAAGGGTCGATACCTGGGACAAATTGGAAGATATGAGGAAGGATATCATGCACTCGGATGCCATTGTGGATGCTATATTTGGTACAGGGCTTTCAAGGGATGTTGAAGGAATATACCGCGACATCATAGGCCTGATAAACCAGGGCAGAAAAATGGTTTTCAGTGTAGACATACCTTCTGGTGTAAATGGAGATACGGGCAGTGTCATGGGTGTTGCCGTGAGGGCAGATAAAACCATCACCTTTGGGCTCCCCAAGTTAGGTAACATGCTCTATCCAGGCTATGAGTTGTGCGGTAAACTCTATGTCTCCCACATATCATTCCCACCGTCACTGTACGACTCGGATTCCATTAAGGTGGAAACAAATGAACCCATAGGCCTTGTTCCAAGGCCAATTGACGGACATAAGGGGGATTTCGGGGACGTGCTTTTTATTGCAGGTGCATCAACCTATTTTGGTGCACCGTATTTCTCTGCCATGTCGTTTCTCAAGGCAGGAGGCGGGTATTCCAGGCTTGCACTACCTTCATCCATGGTCCCCTCCGTGGCCACAAGGGCAAGCGAGATAGTATTTGTACCACAGAAAGAAACCCCTTCGGGCAGTATATCCATGGAAAACATGGATGCCCTCTTAGGGCTCTCTCATGGGGTTGACATGGTTGTCATGGGACCCGGCATTTCCCTTGATGACGAGACTCAAAAGCTTGTGAGGGAACTGGCCCTGAAGATAGATAAGCCCCTGCTCATAGATGGGGATGGTATTACGGCCATATCTAGTGAGCCTGGTATACTTAAGAGAAGAAATGCCAAGACCATACTCACACCCCATCCAGGTGAGATGTCAAGGCTGACTGGTCTTAGCATTGGCGATATTATAAAGGACAGGGTAGGTGTGCTTAGGCAGGCATGCTCGAAGTTCAATAGCATAATCGTGCTAAAGGGCGCTCACTCACTTATAGGCTATCCTGACGAAAGGGTATTCATAAACATGACGGGTAATTCCGGCATGGCAACAGCAGGTTCAGGTGACGTGCTCACAGGGACAATAGCAGCCATGCATGGCCTGGGTCTGGAACTGGAAGACGCGATAAGGATGGGGGTATTTATTCACGGGCTCTCAGGTGATCTTGCAGCGAGAGAAAAAGGTGAAGACGGCATGAGCGCCCGTGACATAATGGATTACCTGCCAGGGGCCATGAAGGCTGTGAGGCAAGGGCAGGTCGATGATAGTAGATATGTGGTGGAGATGGTATAAGGCATCAGGCGCCAGGGGCCAGGAAAAACAAGGCTCATCTTTCAGGATGTAGGTCGGGTTGAGGAAAGATACCCAACAAGGATTTCAGAATCAGGAATCACCGTCGGCCCGTATAGCCGGGCTATAAGCCAGGAGATAGACAATGAAGGCATGGATACTTGAATCTCAGGATAGAGTAGAAAACAGGCCTCTTAGGATGGCCGAGCTACCTGATCCTCATCCTGCAGGGGGTGAGGTCAGGGTAAAGAACCTTTTTTGCGGGGTATGCAGGACAGATATACACATTGCAGAAGGTGACCTTGAGCTGAAGAAATCACCCCTTGTTCTCGGACACGAGGTTGTGGGCCTGGTGGATGAGCTGGGTGAAGGTGTTTGGAATCTCAAGAAGGGTGACATGGTGGGAGTGAGCTGGCTGAACAGTACATGTGGTAGATGCAAGTACTGTACATCGGACAGGGAAAACTACTGCCCTGAGTTTAAGGCAACAGGCTGGGACGTAGATGGTGGTTATGCTGAATACATGGTTATAAAGGAAGAATTTGCCTTTCCCCTCGGGGGTATGCACCTCGAGCCAGAGGCCATTGCACCTCTTATGTGCCCGGGCATAGCAGGCTACTGTGCCTTTGCACTGACAGGTGCCGAGAAAGGCGACAAGCTGGGCATCTTTGGCTTTGGTCCCACTGCACACTATGTGCTTGAGGTAGCCAGGTACGTGGGTATTGAAGTATATGTCAGTACAAGGTCTGAGAGGAATATCCGTGCTGCAAAGAGGGCAGGGGCTTCATGGGTGGCAGACTCAACAAAAGAGCCCATACCAACCAGCCTAGATTCTGCCATAGTATTCCCGCCAGCCGGCAACCTGGTTGAATTGGCCTTGGCATCCATTGAACGGGGTGGTACCCTGGTCCTGGCACCGGTTAGTT
The DNA here is from genome assembly GCA_003643935.1 of Deltaproteobacteria bacterium. GTDB lineage: Bacteria > Desulfobacterota > Desulfomonilia > UBA1062 > UBA1062 > B14-G9. The sequence continues at coordinate 5,395 of QMLJ01000102.1, forward strand.
CATCTAAAATAGTTATCAATGATTACAGCAAGCACCTCTGGGGTAGGGATATCAGGACGCTATACAACGTGAACAGGAAGGATGGTATGGCCTTCCTCGAGATTGCAGACAGGCTGAAGTTAAGGCCCTCCATAGAGGTGTTCCCATTTGAAGAGCTTGGTGACGTACTTGTTTCAGCAAAGAGAGGGGAACTCAATGCCCCGAATGCAGTAA
>QMLJ01000103.1 GCA_003643935.1 Deltaproteobacteria bacterium
CCTGCAGTGGAGAAGGCATTTGGTACAGCGAGATATGTACTTTTCTATATTACCGCGGTTTTCGTATCCTTTTATACGTATTGCCTAGTTCACCCAGAAACTCACATACCTATTATCGGCGCATCCGGGGCCATAGCCGCTGTCATGGGTGCCTACCTAATATTCTACCCTAGAGCAAGGATAGTCACTATTGTCCCCATTATCTTCTTCATTGAGATCATAGAGGTGCCAGCTGTCTTTTTCATGCTCGGCTGGTTTATACTCCAGTGGGCAAACGGATGTGCAAGGATAGAAAATACAACCCACATAGCATGGTGGTCACATATTGGTGGCTTCACCATTGGCCTCATCTTCAGTGCAAGATATAAATGGTACACAAGGCATAGTTCCGCTCACAAGAGATAAATGTAAAGCTTAACAGCCCAAGTTCCGATAGTAACACTATGTGGATTGTAAGGAGAACTTCTGGTACTATAGAAACGAGGTTAGGGAAATCTCTATATGGATATATCACGAGTAATCGGAATTGGGATTATCACTATTATCCTTTTGTTCATGGTCTTTACCGTACCTGGAGAAAAGGGTCTCGTGAATACCTATCATCTACATCAGCAACTATTGAAACTGCAAGAAAAGAACATGTTGTTACAAGAAGAGAACGAACGACTTGCGATAAAGGCATCATTATTGAAGAAGGACAAGCCTTATATAGAACATACAATCATGAAGGAATTGAACATGGTAAGGCCCGGGGACATTGTCATTATTTTCAAACAAAGGAAGAAATGACCACGGAGTTAGAGTATGCTATTTAAAGAAAGGAATCTCCTAGGCGTAGACATAGGTTCTCATTCCATCAAGATAGTTGACATAACCAAGACTAGGGGCAGGTATGTACTTAAATCTATGGGACTCGGGATGATCCCTTCTGAATGTATAGTCGACAAGGACATCATGGACTCAGAAACAGTCGTAGAGACCATTAGGAACTTAAGAGACAATCTCAAGATTCGATCAAGAAACGCAGCCACCGCCATATCCGGTCATTCCGTTATTGTAAAAAAAGCGGAACTTCCGCTTATGTCACCGTCAGAGCTGGAACAGACCCTACAGATAGAGGCCGAGCAATACATACCCTTTGATATAAACGATGTATACATAGACTTCTTCATCCTGGGTGAAAGCCTGGAGCGTTCCGACATGATGGATGTACTATTCGTGGCATCGAAAAAAGAGATGGTTGACGATTATGCCTCTGCCCTCCGCAATGCAGGGCTTAAACCGATGGTAGTAGACGTAGATGTATTTGCCCTCGAGACCATGTACCAGGCCAACTATGCTGAAGCACCTGAAACCATAGTAGCTCTCGTTGATATAGGGGCATCCATGATAAACATAAATATAATTAAGGACGGCATATCCATATTCGCCAGGGATATCTCAATGGGGGGAAGACAACTTACAGAACGTATACAAAGAGAATTCGGTGTCAGCTATGAAAGGGCAGAAAACATAAAGGCAGGCTCGGATGTTGGTGGTATTGACCTAGAAAGGATAAATTACATATTCAAGATGGCAGCAGAGACATATGTTCAAGAAATCCGTAGAACCCTGGATTTCTTTCTTTCCACAATGGTAAACGAAAATATAGAGCGTATATATCTAAGCGGCGGATCTGCCAGGCTCCCCGGGTTATCATCTGCCTTGGAAAAACAGGTAGAGGTGCCTGTTGAGATGATTAATCCGTTCAACAATATCTACTGGGATGAAAAATCTTTTGACCCCAAATACATGGCTCAGATAGCCCCACAGATGGCGGTGGCAATTGGCCTTGCATTAAGGAGGGCCGAGTACAAATGGTGAGCATAAACCTTCTTCCGATAAAAGCAGAACTCAAGCGTAAGGCACTGATTGAGCACGTAGTATTCCTTGTGCTTACAGTGATCCTCCTTATTATCGGGGTTACCTTTGTCCAGAGTTCTGTTCGCCAGAGAAAAGAGGCAATACAGCAGGAAATAGTCTCGACCAAGCTAGAAATAAAGAAGCTAACGGCCATTGCCGGGCAGATAGAGGCCTTCAAGAAACACCGCCAGGAACTTGAAACCAAGTTGGGTATAATCAAGAACCTTAAGAAGAAGAAGGTAGGACCTGTAGAGATACTCGACCAGTTAAGATTGGTTATACCTGAAAAGGCGTGGCTCACGTCTCTGAATAACACAGGATCTTCCCTTGTTCTACATGGTGTTGCCATAGACAATCCAACTATAGCCCAATTCATGAAGAGCCTGGAGATATCGCCCTACTTCAGTAACGTTGTACTGGTGTATACCCAGCAGGCAAGCAACAGGCATAAGTTCGTAATCAACTGCAAGGTAAAAATACCCTCTTGAGGTGAAAGATGAACTTTGGGGATAAAATCTTAAGATTAAGCCCAGGTGTAAAGTTGATTATACTTGTAGCAATACTGGCAAGTGTATTGGGCATATATTGGCAATTTTTCTACAGGCCCCTAGTCGCGGAAATAAACAACATGGAGCCTAAACTTGCGAGGCTCAGGGCCGAGTTATCTACAAAGAGGGAGATTATAAAGGAAAAACCTAGATACGAGGCTGAATTAAAAGAAACCAGGCAAAAGCTTTTATTGGCCCTCAAGCAGCTACCTGATAAGAGCGAGATACCTGCCCTACTAGAGAATGTATCAGCGCTGGGAAAGGCATCAGGACTGGAGTTCATTCTCTTCAGACCAAAGAAAGAGGTGCCTAAGAACTTCTATGCCGAGATACCTGTTGATATAAAGGTGCAGGGCAGGTATTCGGACATCTTGAATTTCTTTTACAAGGTATCCAAGATGCCAAGGATTGTGAACATATCCAATATCGTTATGTCTTCACCTAGAAAAACTTCAGGTGGTGGAATAATCCTCACAACCACCTGCAATGCCACTACCTATAAATTCATAGAAGGGGCAAAAAAAAAATGAAAATACCCATATATATAGCCGCCTTTGTATTGCTCGGACTACTGAGCGGATGCTCAGGTAATTCGAGCAGCACATCACACGTGATATACACGCATAAAAGATTCATACATCATAACAAACCCAAGGTTGTAAAACCTGTATTCAGAGAAAACAAGGAGAGCAGTCATCAATACGTACTCAAAGGCGTGCGAGATCCATTCAAGCCTTTTGAACTCAAAGCAGAGTCAAAAGTCGCGTCAGAGAAAACCAAAAAGAAGATTATAGATCCCTTGCAGAGGCTGTCACTTTCCCAGATAAAATTGGTAGGGATAATCTGGGGTGCAAAGAAACGTGCCCTGATCGAGGATACATCAGGCATGGGTTACATAATAAAGAAAGGTACATTACTCGGAGAGAACTCTGGCGTTGTGACACATATATCTCCTGACGGGATTACCATAGAACAACATTTCAAGGACTATATGGGAAGGATAAATACAAGAGAAGTGGTGCTGAGGTTAAGGAAAGAAGAGGGGGAAATGTGACATGAAACGCAGGATATTACTAACCTTACTTGTATGCTCAATAGCCTTGCCTAGCTATGGGGCAAGAATAAAAAGCGTAAATTTCATCAACCTTGGCAGCAAATCCCGTATACAGATTGGCGTGACCGGAAAGGTAACATATGATGTGGAGCTTAAGGGTAACAACGTCTTTCTGCGCCTTATGAATACACATATTGCAAGAAACCTAGCGCGCCCCTACATAACAAAAGACTTCATAACACCTATAGACCATTTCATTCCACTACAAGTAGGCAACGACGTGCTGTTTAAGATATACATGAAAGAGATGTCACCGTATCTTGTCTCACAGGACAAGGACATAGTATTCATGGATTTTGATATACCCAAAGATATCAGAAAAGCCAAACCCGAAGCAAAAACACCTTTGAAATCGTTACAAAAAAAACCGATGAAAAAGATAGAAAGACCAGGGAAAAATCTGGCAAATACATCCAAGGCCAGAAATTCACTTGTTATGGCAAAGGCATCCACACTCTCCTCTTCAGTTGTAGCAACAGAGAAGAAAGCTAAATATACAGGGAAAAAGATATCTCTCGACCTGCAGAACGCAGATATACATAATGTACTCAGGATAATAGCGGATGTAAGCGGGCTAAATATAGTAACGTCTGATGACGTTAAAGGAAGGATTACGCTCAGGTTAAAGAATGTGCCATGGGACCAAGTGCTTGACGTGGTACTTGCGAGCAAAGACCTGGGCAAAATGCAGATAGGTAATGTCGTAAGAATAGCCCCGGCAGATAAGATCAAGGCCGCTGAGCAAAGAGAACTCGAATCTATAAAGACCAAGGAAAAACTCGAACCCCTCATAACCTCTATAATACCTGTAAACTTTGCAAAGGCGTCCGATATTGCGAAGACAGTAAAAGGCAAAAATCTATCCATGATATCAAAGAGGGGAAGCATAACAGCTGAGGATAGGACAAACGTCCTCATAGTAAAGGACATAAAAAAGAACGTGGATGCAGTCTATGCAATGGTAAAACGCCTAGACAAGCCAACGCCACAGGTCCTTATCGAGGCTAGGATAGTACAGGCAGACAATGACTGGGTCAGGGGTCTTGGTGTGCAATGGGGAGGCGCTTTCAGAAACCAGTCATCAAAGTACAGTTTCGGTCTTTCCGGTATCACAACCGATGATGCCAGGAACTTGTTCAATACAACTAGCTCCACCTACTCAAGCGAGCCATTATTTTCAACAACCGTGGTTCCCTCACCCTCCTTTGCGGTCAATTTCCCCATGAACCAGGCAGCCGGATTCGGTATAACTTTCGGTAGACTCGGCAACAGCATGCTGAACCTTGATCTCAGGCTAGACATCGGGGAAACCACAGGACGCACCCATGTTATAGCGAGGCCCAGGGTGGTGACACTCGACAACAAGAAGGCCATAATTAAGCAGGGCGAGAAATATCCGTACATAGTGAGAAACCAGGAGGGAGAGCTTTCAACAGAACTCAAGGACATGGAACTAGTGTTAGAGGTAACGCCACGGGTAGCCTTTGACAAGAGCGTGGACATGGAGATATCAGTGAGAAGAAACGCCATAGGTGCATATACAAACTCACTGGGCGATCCTAGTATAGCATCAAGGGAGGCACAGACCGAGGTACTTGTAAAGAATGGAGAGACAAGCGTCATAGGCGGAATAATAGAAAACGTTGTACAGAAAAATGAAAACAGGGTCCCAGGACTCTGGAGATTGCCCATTATAGGTTACCTGTTCAAAGGCAAGAAAGACGAGATACAGAAAAAGGAATTACTGATATTCATAACACCTCATGTGATAGAACCGATAAATCTATAAAAAACGTGTAGCGTAAATTTGCTAAAACATGGTCATCTTCATAAGCCTTCCATGAGGCATCAGCTCCATCATGAAAGGAGTGAAGATGGCCTTCTTTCACTTACTGTCTTCTTATATTAAGCCCTTAATACTATCATGCATTAAATCTACATTGACATGTAAAGAACATACCTACTATTATGATTAACAGAGAGGGAAGACAAATGGCAAAAGAGACTAGAAAG
>QMLJ01000104.1 GCA_003643935.1 Deltaproteobacteria bacterium
GATCTAGTATTCAGATCCACCAGTTTCAACAAAAATATGAGTGCTACATACACCATGGTAAAACATCCCATGCCATAAACATCCCCTATATGGACAAATCTTAAGATCATGGCAAACAAAGATAATCCTGTGGCGAGTGATACTAGCCTTAAAATCACCTTGCGAGAAGCAAGATCAATGTGCATGGCCCTTACCTCAAGATACATCCAGAAAGTGACAAGTGTCTCAGAAAGGACCAGGGCTATGGCCGCTCCTACCTGCTTGAGCCATGGAGCGAGTAAAAATATGACGGCCACGTTTAATATACCGCCACCTATCGTTGGTTTCATCACCTCTTTTCTCTTACCCAGTGGAAGCAGTACCTGTATGCCAAAGACATTGCTCAGGCCTATAATAAAGAAAAGCAGACCCATTATCTTAAGAGGCATGATACTACCTATGAATCTCTGGCCGAACATAAATTTAACAATCTGTTCCGGGAATGTTACAACAAAAATACAGGCAGGGACTGCCAGTAACATGGTTGCAACAAGGCCCACCCTCATGGAAGCCCTTCCCCTTTCTTCTGAAATCTTTAACATGCTCGACGTATGTGGATAAAAAACATAACCCAATTGGCCCTGAATGCCCATGCCCGCCCTCACCAACTTTTCTGCAGCAGAATAATACCCCACCACTACGTCTGTTGTAAGGAAACCCAGCACAACGGTGTTTATTCCTGTATAAACGCTTATTGCCACATTGGACACGAAAAGAGGAACAGACTCTGATAAAATCTTGCATAACACTTTTCTTGCAGGTCTCACAATCCTTATGCCTTCTTTGTAGATAAGCGCATACATGATAAGGGCACCTATCATAAGCCCACCAGAATTTATGAGGGGGACCAGCACATAGTCCCCTTTTTCCCTGACAAGCGAGAATATCAACACCATGCTCAGTGCACGGGCAACAAATAACCCTTTTGTGATGTTCACCATCTTTTCAATACCCTGGAAGAACCATACTGGTAGGAGCGTATTTGCAACCATGTAGCCAGCGCTAAAAATGAACACAAGGGCCTCATCCTTAAAGCGAGGGACGATTAGAACTACACCAAGGTATAGGACAAAGGCTACGCATAGAAAAAGGACCTTGATTAAGAGAACCCCTGAGACAAAAGAGCTCAAAGCTCTACGGTCTTCTTTTACAAGCGCTATCTCCCTTGGTGCATAAAGATTTGTGCCCAGATCAGGTATAAGCGTGAAGTAAAAGACAATTGCCTGTGCAAATGCAAGTATGCCAAACTTTGCCGGGCCTATCACCCGCACCAGGTAAGGAAGGATTATAAGGGGCAGGGCATAGTTAAGGGCTTGGACTATAGAGAGTGCACCAAAGTTGGTAATAAGAATCTTTTTTGAGTTGGCCAAGAAATATCTCGCGATTAAGTCATAGATGCACGCAAGCTAAGATTGTTAAAATTTTTTTTCGCCATGGGCTGCATCAGATTCGGTAAGTGAAGAAGCACCTAATGTACCTGGTATGCTAACGAAGCCTATCTCCTCAATATGATATGACGGTACAAGTCTCTTCAAGATATTTATAGCCGTCTCATTATCCCCCGAGCTCTCTACGAGCAGCCTGAATCGCTCTACTGCCTCGAAAAGGACTTCCTCATCAATACCGTCCGCGTTGTTGTATACCTTTATCTTGCCATGAGCTGTATCCACTATACCTTCACCATCGATAAGGAGTTCTTCGTATAGCTTCTCTCCTGGTCTTAGCCCTATGAACTCTATCTTTATGTCCTTGTCAGGTACAAGGCCTGCAAGTCTGATCATGTTCCTTGCCAGGTCAACTATCTTTACAGGCTCACCCATGTCTAAGAGGAAAAGCTCCCCGCCTTTACCCATGGCACCTGCCTTGAGCACAAGCATCACTGCTTCAGGTATGGTCATGAAATACCTAGTTACCTCGGGGTGGGTGACTGTAACAGGCCCACCTGAAGCTATCTGGCTCTCGAACAGGGGTACAACGCTACCGTTACTGCCAATTACATTACCGAACCTCACAACCACAAAGCCCGTGCCGTTGCCGTTCATGGACTGCACGATCATCTCGGAGACCCTCTTTGTTGCGCCCATGACAGAGGTGGGCCTTACTGCCTTGTCAGTGGATATAAGTACAAATTTTCTCACGTGATACCTTAGCGACACGCTTGCAAGCTTGTATGTACCCAGTATGTTGTTATTCACCGCATCAATAGGGTTGAGCTCCATCATGGGTACATGCTTGTAGGCAGCTGCATGGTAGACAATCTCAGGCCTGTATGCCTTGAATATCCTCTCAAGGCCCTTGGTACTCCTGGTATCACCAATAGAGGCTATTACTTCAGTACCTCTCGCCTCTTTCTTAAGCTCCATATCTATGTTGAAAAGCGGGGTCTCAGCATTATCCAGCAGGATTAGCCTAGATGGGTTGTAAGTTAATATCTGCCTTGCAAGTTCAGAGCCTATGGACCCACCCGCGCCTGTCACCATAACGATCTTGGCCTCAAGATCCTTACTTACATCAGACATATCCAGTTCCACGGGCTCCCTCTCTAGCAGGTCTTCTAGCTGTATATCCCTTATCTTATCTGTAACGGCCCCGTTTATCCTGTCAGTGATGGAGGGTATCACCTTGAATCTAATTCCTGAGCCAGTGCATTTTTCAATGGCAGTCTTTATATCGCAGGCCCTTTTCCCGGAAAGTGCAATCAGCACCTCATCTGCCCTGTAGAGAGGTATCACTTCAGGTAGGTCTTCTATAGACCCCAATATCGGCATACCGTGTATCTTCATACCCCTGGTTGTCCCTACTGTATCCACGAGTCCTACTACCTTGTAATCAGGGTCTGCCTGGGTCATCACCTCCCTCAACAGCCTTTCAGCGGATGGGCCCGTCCCTAGTATCAATGCTCTGACTTGGTCGCCATTCCCAGACCTTTTCCTCTTCCAGAAGCTTATCTCCTCCAGAAACTCGGGGTCCCTGTGAAAATACAATCTTATACCGAGCCTTAATCCACCTATGGCAACAACAGTAAACACGCCGTCTGCCACGACAACCGCCCTTGATATGCCAGAGAAGTGATGAAACATGGCAAGGTAGGCCACGAAGAGTACCGTGCCTACAAGGGATCCCTTGATAACGTTCGCAAGATCCCGTACACTAGTATACCTCCACATGCCCCTGTAGAGATCAAAAAACAAGAAACTCGATATCATGCAGATGATAAGAGGCCCAAGCGTGACCCAGAAGGCATGCAAGACCTCTCTATCAAGACCCCCGTCAAACCTGAGCCAGTAGGCACCCATGTAAGCGAGGCCAAGGAGCAGAACATCCAATGAGAGCATTACCCAGAAGTTCCTGCGCCTGATAATGCTAATCAACAAAACACCTCCACTACATGGAAATTGAGCAAGCCACCCGTCCTCCTTGATCACCATACAATACCAGGTAGGCACCTGGCAAATCTGCATATTAATAATATTAAATAGATTTACATCATTTGCAAGCGTATATTGGATGCCATCAAAAAAATTCAATATAAATAAATGATACTAAAAGATATCTCCTACATTTTACGAGACCTTTGCACAACTTCATCTCAAAAATTTGTGATTTAGGCGATAAAATTAGCACTAAGTTTTTAAATTTATTTGATAATATATAATATAAAGTATAACAAATCGTCAAATTGGGAAAGATCATGGATTACAAGAACTTATCCTTATCTTGAGCGCACATCTTCTTTTATGCGCTGGATGTGGCCACGGCCAAGGCCCTTTACCTCGCAGCCGAGCTCAAAGTATCTCCTTATCCTTGCATCATCGAGTATGCCAAAGCAGTCAATGATGGCAGCAGGGAAACCTATCATCTCTACAACATGGTCCGGGTCAAGGTCGAGGTAGTGCCTGTGTCTAACGGCAAGCACGACTGCATCCGAGCCCTTGATTGCTTTCTCAAGGTCTTTCTCAACCTTAAGGTCCTTCAAGATTTCCTGGTTCCTGAAGAACCTCGCCAGGCTCTGTCCTGTTGCAGGGTAGGTATCCTGCTTTTCAAACTCCCACCAGTGATCCACGTATGGGTCGTGCACCTTGACTTCACCACCCATCTCGGTGAGCTTGCGCACTATAAGCTCAGAACCGCTGTAGCGGGTATCACCCACGTCTTCCCTGTATGATGCGCCAAGGACCGTGATGATGGAGGCAGCGACCACCTTGCCCATGTTCCTTAAGGCATCCCTCACAAGGTGAACTGCATGCAAGGACCTCGTGTCATTGATATCTATGGCCTTTGGAGTTATCTTGAACAGCCCGTCCTCAAAGCCCATTAGGTGCCTATATGCCCATACGCCTAGGCCTCCATCCTTTGGAAGGCAGTAGCCTCCAATACCAGGCCCAGGGAATATAATGTTATCATGCGTGGGCCTGACCTTTATTGCATTTATAACTTTAACAAGGTCCACCCCGTTTCTCTCGCAGAACGTGCTCCATTCATCCAGGAATGCAAGTATGGTTGCGCGGTAGCTGTTCTCCACGATCTTTGCCGTCTCGCTCTCTATGGGCTTGTCAAGTACTGTAAGCGGGTACTTGTCCACATTTAGAACCCCGGAGAGGAAATCCTCCACCCTCTCCCTGCTTTCCTGGTTTATGCCGCTGCATACCCTCCAGAAGTCGCGTATGGACTTGACGTAATCTCTACCTGGCATGACACGCTCGTAGCTGTGTGCAATAAGGGGCTCTTTTTCTATGCCCCTTTTCTCAAAGGCCTTTTTTATGGCTGGGTATGCTATGTACTCTGTTGTGCCGGGTGGCACAGTCGTCTCTATGAGCACGAGGCAGGAAGCCTCTATTTTTTCCCCTATTAGCCTGAGGGAGTCTTCCAAGGCCCCTATCTCAGCACTACCTGTTGTACACTCGCCCAGGTCTTGTTTCTTAAAGTCGCACTGCACATCAACCACTACAACATCCGCCAGTTTCAATGCATCGTATGTATAGGTGGCAACGAGGTTCTTCTGCTTCTTAACGCACCGCTCTATCAAGGTGTATACCTCTGGGTCCTCTGCCTTTACAGGGGATATGCCCTTGTTGAGGAGCGGGATCTTCCAGAAGCTCCTGTTGGACGGCCTCTGCATGCCTATGACAAACTTGTTAGGCTTACCCGTGTCTTTATCCTTGCTGTCTGCCACGACCGCTGCCATTACAGCTCCAACAAAGCCGAGGCCCATTACAACAACTATCTGCGAGCCTTTTTTGCGCTCCTGAGAAACCCTTCTTTTGAGCCTATCGAATTCCTTCTTATAGTCTTCCTCTCTTGGAAGGGGAAACCTCTTGCCGTCAGGGCTTACAGAATAATCCATGCCACCTCCTATACTTGTGAACTTCCTTCGCAAAAAACAAAATGTCCAGCTTGTCCATACTATCCCCTACTTAGCTTTCTTTTTTACGCTCGGCTAAATACTCAAGGAAAAGGGCAATGAATATGGCGAACATAAGGCTCAATACAAGGCTAAGCGCGATTACCAA
>QMLJ01000105.1 GCA_003643935.1 Deltaproteobacteria bacterium
CATACAGCCTGAAAAAGTACCTGTGTGTACCTCCAGGCGGGCAGGGCCCGCCATATCCGAGTTTCCTGAAGTCGTTTATCCCCTGTGTTCCACCTGTAGGTGGTGACTCCACTGTCTCCACGTGCTCTGGCATTCCACTCATGGAAGGGGGTATGTTGTAATATACCCAGTGTACCCATGTGCCCATGGGTGCGTCAGGGTCATCGCATATTATGGCAAGGCTCTTTGTTACATCCGGTATGGATGCCCATTCCAGTGGAGGAGAGATGTCCATGCCATCACACGTGTACTTTTGCGGTATCATTCCACCTTCACTAAAGACCGTGCTTTTTATCTCCATGGCCTTACCTCCTTTCAAGCAAAGTGTATTTGATAGGGGTATTAATAAAAATGCAAGTATAAAAAGGACTGCTAGTGATATTCTTTTTGTCATCTTGATCCTCCTTGTTCACATGCATTTGGTTTTAGTTAAGGTCTTGTATTTATCCAAGTAACTCCCTTAGCCTCTTTGCATTCCTTGGTGCGAAACCCATGAAGTCATTATCAAAGTATACAAATGTTGTCCTATTCCATCCTTGGATTTTTGCTGCCCATGACTCCAATTCTTCCTCTGTGTACTCTGATGCGTACAATTTCCTGGATCCATGGAGGCGGATATAGACAAAGTCAGCTGTTACGGCCTCGAGGTATGGATACCTGCCGGCTGTATCCGATATGCACCATGCCATGTTGTGCCCTTCAAGAACCGCTAGTGCCTTATCACTGGTCCAGCTCTCGTGTCTCGCCTCAATAGTATAGCGAAGGTCCTTACCTAGACAGGAACAAAAGTCCTCAAAGACATTACTGTCAAATGCCAGACTCGGTGGTAACTGCACAAGTATGGGGCCGAGCTTTTCTCTAAGCAGCCTTGCCGAGTCCATGAACCTGTCAACAGGTTGCTTTGCATCCTTTAATCGCCTGATGTGCGTAATGAACCTGTTCATCTTTATTGACCATAGGAATCCATCAGGTGTCCTCTTGTACCAATTCTCAAAGGTCTTCGGCTTCATTTGCCTGTAAAACGTGGCGTTGAGCTCCACGGTCTTAAATATGGTGCAATAATACTCCAACCACCTGGACTTGGGTTGACCCTGTGGATAGAAATTACCCTTCCAGTGGTCATAGTTCCAGCCAGAGGTTCCTATATGAACAGGGAACATCTCAGTCTATTACCGGCATGATTGCCCATTTTATCAGCCAGCGGCCTTTGTCATCCATGTCCAGGCACAGGATGCCACTGTTCTGAAATTTGAACACCGGTCTGTCATCAGAACCTGTTACCAGGTAGGAGAGCAGTCTCTGCATAAAGGGCAGGTGACCTACTAGCATGAGGTCCTGCTCTTTGGTAAGTGTCTTTGCAAGGATTTTTACATCATCAAGGGGATCCAGACCCTGTGTCTCTTCCACGAGGGGTTTTGGCGCGAGTATGGATGCAATGATCTCTGCTGTCTGCCTGGCACGTTTCTTACCACTGTGCTTGATAATGGACACGTGAACACCATTATCTCTTGCCATGCTCGCAACTCTCACAGTCTCCTCCTTGCCCTCTAAAGCAAGTCCCTTTTCAGGATCTACATCCTCTGGAAGACTCTTGCCATGTTGCACGAGGTAGATCGCCATGGCACTGCACCTCCTTATGCCTTATCTAGCACCTTTTTCTCGAATCTTGTCCTCATGCGTTCCAAAGTTGTCCATGGGCTCGCGCTTGCAACTCCAAGTATACCAGTACCTTGGAATGATCTGCGCCAGCCCCTTGAGTCCTTTATATCTGTTGTACCCTTGACGAGCTCGTCGCAAAATAACTTTATATGTTGCCTGCCATAGTCGCTGTGCACGCTGAAGTAGCTTATAGGCTTACCGTAACGCACCCTCGATAAAAATTCAAAGATGTTTAACATCTGATTATGGTACTCATGGTACCTGCTGGATAGGCCAACGATTGATACAAGACTTGCCCCTCTTCTCTCCAGCCTGTCTGCAATGGGTCTGAACAGGTGCTCCACCTCGAAGTGTTTCAGGGGTGGTCCTGCCCACGTTGCAAAGCCACCGACCTTCTTGCCTTTTAGACCTTTCACCTGCCTCAAGTATGCTTCTATGGCACAGGGAACTATAGTCTGCTTTCCGCACCCTATACAAACCCTGTCATATTTAGATACATCCGGGTGAGCCAGGGGTTTTATATCCACCTCGGGTATCCTGTAATTACTTATGAAATACTCTCGATACCTGTTCGATAATATCCCTAATGCCAGTGCCCCCCAGTACCATTGAGTCCTCCACAATAATGGCCACATATTGTCTTCTTTTACAGGCTCGATCTTTTCCAGTTCTACTTCGTGTCCTTTTGATACCAGCTCCTCGGCTATGATTAAGGCCAGTTCCTTGGTATAGCCTGTCCTGGAATAAAAAGCGATTAAGACATTCATCCCCCAACCTCCTCCGCTTCCATGTGTCCCTGCTTCTTTATATAGACCATCTCGCAGTAATCATCGCCGTTGGGGAGCATGTATTTCATGGGTTCCAGGTCGAAATCAGGGTTAATGTACCTGAGAAAGTCTTTCAACCACCCTACCATGAGTACACTGCAATACTCTGGACATCCCTTTGCACACGATTTGTCGCCCGTGTAAGTGGGATCATACTTCCCTTTACACGTGGGGTCATATGGGATATCGTGGCCTACAAATGGGCACCATGTCTCGTGTCTTACAGCCCTTGATATGTCGCTTTCCACCCATATGCCTTCCACACCGAGGGTGTCATTGATCCACTCCTGGAACTTGCCGGCTGACCTGATATCATCTGGATCTATCCTGAAGTACCATTTTAAGGAAGGTCCCAGTAGTACAATGGTCAGATGGAGGAGCTTACCGTAGTTATCATAGATGAGCTTTCCAATACCTTTGTCTTTTTTCCTTACAGCCCAGCATCCCAGGCGCAGAAGCGGCCTTGTTAAAAATCTGAGTGTTATTGTGCCTGTAACTACTATCGTGGTGTGGAATATGGTAAGGCTAGGCCTTACTACTAGGAGGTTTGCTAGCTCGATCAGAGGCACCGAGATAAGGGTAGTGCACAGGACAGCAAGGGTTCTCATACCTCCTGCACGGTCAACCGGGTCTGTGAAAAAAGAGGAGAAAGTCTTGGTCTCCGGTCTTTTCCTTCTCCAGTCCTCTACCTCTTTTTTGAGATCATCGAGGGTGAATGGCTTAGTCTGAGTGTCTTTCACCTTGTGTACCTCCTCACATTGTACCGGAGTCAAGTCTCTGGGATCCTTATTGACCTTCCAACCTTTAGGTCCTTGTAATCAGGGCCAAAGGCCTCCCTGAAGGCATCTATTGACCAATCGCAGCTGTCATGTGCGGATAGGGATACTAGCTTTGGTCTGTATTTTCTTAGCATGGATATGTGATTGAGGACCTCCTGCTTGGTGATTGGGATCCATGGTAGTTTGCCTGTACCAAAGTACTTCTGGACCTCGAGTCTGCCTCCAAATGCCGTCATGCGGGATCCTGTCACTGGGTAGTGCAGGCCACCTACTATGCCGTATACAGGTTTATCAAAGAGGTGATCCACGAGCTTGAGTATCCTCTCTAGCCCCTGGTGACCGCAGCCAACTATAATAACCACTCCGTGACCCTTGATATCCACGACAAGGGCCTGTTCAGGGGTTATACCCATGGGGAAGAGGGTATTCCCCAGTATGAACTGTGAACTATATATAGGGCCAGTACTGATAATACCCCTTGCAATCTTGATTGGTCTCTGTACCTGCATGGTATTGAAATCAGGATGGCTCATGCCAGGTGGCAGGAATATTTTCTTTTCGGATAGGTCCACGTGTCCCTTACTAGGGGAGAATTGCCTTTTTAGCTGATTGAGATCACCGCCCACATGGTCGGCGTGCGGGTGGGATATAATTATTGTGTCAATCTGATCAAAAGAGATCCCTAGCTTAGACATGTTTCTTAGAAGAGGAGAGGGATGTTCCCTCTTCATGTTGTAGCCTACGTCGAACAACACAGTGCTCTCTTCAGTCTTTATCAGGTAAGAAACACCGGGTTCTGTGGCGAGATCTTCATCGTCTGCATACCAGTCTATGAGAGGTAGTATCTCAAGGGCCTCAACACTTTCTACATCGCCAGGGAGTTCCCAGTTCATGCACTTCTCACTCCAGAACCTGTCTGCCTTTTTCTTTGCCCAGTAGAAGCTGACGAAAGGCCATGCCAAAGATATGCTGGTAATTTCTTTAAAGCCCATGTCCACCTCCCTTAGTGTTAGTATCTATGGTTGTGTAAACCCCGTACCCTACGTCTCCATTACCCTGATAAAGCCCTGGCGATATAGCCTGTCATCTGGGCAATCACCGTTGACATGACCTCCCTGGGAAGGAAGTAATCGGTTGCCTCTCTCATGAGGAGGTCTGTGATTTCCTGAACTGTCTTGTTTTCATCCCTTGTTTCCAGATAGGTTTTTTCTATAAGTTGCCTTGTCATGCGTGCAGACTCTATGGACCTCTTTATGAAATCTTTTCCATCTGCACCAGTGAAGGCACCGTAGTGTTCGGCAAGGTGAACGTCAACATCAAGACGGGCCATTTTTTCAAGGCTTTGCTGGTAAAGATCAAAATTGGAGTTGGCTGCACTGAGCACTTTTCCACCAAAAGGTATGCCGCCTGCGTCAGAGGCAAAGAGAGCTTTTTCCTCTGGTACGTAGACCGCTATGGAGCAGGAAGAATGGCCAGGTGTCTCTAGGATCTCCATGTGTATATTGCCAAGTGTTATTGTATCGCCTTCTGAAAGGGGTGTGTCCACGTCTATAGAGTCCATGACAAGTCCAAATTCCTCTGCCTTATCCAGGTATCCTGACATCTCAAGCATGGACTTGTTAAAGACATTCACGGCCTGGATAAGCTTGGGATTCCTGAGCTTCCTCCTTGACATCTCGGATGCGGCTATCTTTACCCAAGGCCACTTTTTCTTGAAATACGGTACAATACCAACGTGATCGATATGTGAATGGTGTATGATTATAAACTTTATCTTTTTCTCGTCTATATCGAACCTCTTGAGCTGATCAAGGATGTCAGGTATAATATACGTCATTCCTCCCCCGAGTATTGCAGATTCTTTTCCCCCGTCGAGCAAGTACACACATGATTCTTTTCTACCAAGCATGGTGATGCGTTTTGTAACAATCCCGAGACTATCTATTATCAAGGCATACCTCCCATTACATAGGCTTAAAATGTATATTAGCACGGGTATTAGGGCTTGTCAAAACTCGCTTAGATAATGTGTTAGCCGGTTATATGACCTGCTCCAGGACCAAGATGCCGCCGCTTCTAGAATATGCCACTTTCCTGCTGGCAAATGAGATCGTTTTTCTTGGCAGGCTTGACTTTAAATATAGTATTTACTGGCCTTGCTGTGTTAATAATTGATGCAGACTTTGCCGTAAAGCTTCTTTGAAAGATTTATTTCAGGA
>QMLJ01000106.1 GCA_003643935.1 Deltaproteobacteria bacterium
ATCCCGGGGGTTGCAGGGTTAACCTTTGTCAGCGGCTATGTAGGATTGTTAATATCCTCTTGTATATTCGGGTTCTTCTGTTTAGGTGCCGGACCCATAGCGTTCCAGTATGGTGCAGAGATAACCTATCCAGTGCCAGAGGCCTAATCCAATGGCTTGCTTTTGCTTATCGGGCAGGTTTCAGGGATATTATTTGTTTTTTGCATAAACTGGTTTGGGATATTTAACTTCATGATCTTGTGTGTTGTACTTATGCCAATGGTTGTACTTCTCGCTAGTATGTTGAAGGAGTCTTCAATGATACAATCAGGGGTGGAGACTTCACAGTGAACGTATCCTCTTATGGCGGGTATCGTTATCAATCCCGGGTTCACTGAAAGAATAACGTTCATGGACAAGCGGCTTTTTCCTGCATCTGTTGAGGGTATCCTGGACAGAACTATGAGAAAGGTCCAAGGGAGGCATTGTCACTGTAGCAGGGACTATCCTTTTCTGGATAGCTTTTTACCATTTAGGCTTGAAAGGCCCAACCTTCTATGGTAGAAGCCCACACTTGAATACGCACGCCCCTTTCTTTTAACCGGTGGCCCCTTGCTATTATGTACTGGGGTTGATCAACAAAAGGGGCGGAGGAAAAACCGCAGAGGAGGACACATACATGTCAATAGTGACCATGAAGCAACTATTGGAGGCAGGTGTACATTTCGGGCACCAGACACCCAGGTGGAACCCGAAGATGAAGCCTTACATATTCGGGGCAAGGAATGGCATACACATAATAGACCTGCAGAAGACAGAAAAGCTCTTTGAGGTGGCCTACGAGTTTGTGCGAGATACCATGGCAGCAGGTGGAAACATGCTCATGGTGGGCACCAAGAAGCAGGCCCAGGATTCCATAGAAGAAGAGGCCCAGAGGGCAGGGGTCTTCTATGTCAATTACCGCTGGGTAGGCGGCATGTTGACCAACTTCGAGACAGTAAGGAAGAGTATTGAAAAGCTCAAGTGGCTTGAGTCCATAATAGATAACGGCACCATTGAGAACTACCCCAAGAAAGAACAGATCAGCATGAAGAGAAAAAAGATGAAACTGGACAGGGCGCTTCTTGGTATAAAGGAGATGGAGACACTACCTGACGTGGTTTACATAGTTGATCCGTCCAGGGAATACATAGCAGTGAGAGAGGCAAGGAAGCTGGGCATACCCATAGTTGCGATAGTGGATTCAAACTGCGATCCAACCTTGATAGACTACATAATACCTGGTAACGACGATGCCATAAGGGCAATAAGGCTGTTTACGTCAAAGTTAGCAGATGCCTGCATAGAGGGTAGAGCCCTGTACGAGGAAAAACTACAGGCAGAGGAGAAAGAGGCAGCAGAGGCACTAGAAGAGGGCGAGGTTGCAGCCTCAACCCAGGAGGCCGAGGAAGCCTACATAGGTACACGTATCGAGGAGGATGTAGAGGTCATAGTGAAAGACGCAAAAGATAAGGAGGGATCCCTTGAGGCAGGGCAGGAAGACCTGGAAGAAAAAGGGCAGGCCCAAGCAATAGAAGAGACCATTGAAGCAGTTGATGCACCTGTTGAGCCAGAAGAGGTGCAGGCTTCAGCAGGTGAAGAGCCAGAAGCTACGGCACTAGAAGATGCAGGAGAAGCCGAGGCCGAGGCATCAGGACCCGAAGAAACTGGTAAGGACGAAGGCGAAGAGACCGCAGAGGTAAGCCAGGAGGATGCTAGCAGTCCCACCGATGTAGAACCAGTGAGCGATGAAGACGACAAGGCCAATGAAAGCGAAGAAGACAAGGAAGAGTAGGTAAAGATATAGATACATAGATAGCCAAGCATAACAATCCAGGAGGTAAAAATTGCAGATATCAGCATCAGATGTAAAGAAACTGAGGGAGAAGACAGGCGTTGGTTTCATGGACTGCAAGAGGGCACTCGAGGAGACCAAGGGTGATTTTGACAAGGCCATTGAGCTTTTAAGGAAACAGGGCATAGCTGTTGCCCAGAAGAGATCCGGCAGGGCAACTGCCCAGGGCATTGTGGGTTCTTACATACACATGGGTGGCAAGATAGGCGTACTGGTGGAAGTGAACTGCGAGACCGACTTTGTTGCAAAGTCCGACGAGTTCAAGAACTTTGTCAAGGACATCGCCATGCACATAGCTGCATCCAGTCCAAGGTGGCTCTCAAAAGAGGACGTACCCACGGATGTGCTTGAAAAGGAAAAAGACATCCTAAAGGACCAAGCCCTGAAGTCAGGTAAGCCAGAGAAAGTCATAGACAGGATAGTTGAGGGAAAGATATCAAAATTCTTCACCGAGAACTGCCTCATGGAGCAACCCTTTGTAAAGAACACAGACATAACTATAAAGCAATACCTTGAAGAGCTCATGGGTAAGACCGGTGAGAAATGCGTTATAAGGCGCTTTACAAGGTACCAGATGGGTGAGGATCTTGAAGCCTAGGTATTCCCGGATATTACTAAAGCTTAGCGGAGAGGCGCTTGCAGGTAGCACTGGCTATGGCATTGACACCGAGGTACTAAGATCCATTACATTGGGCATAAAAGAGGCACATGCCATGGGCGCTGGTGTTGCCATAGTCATAGGCGGCGGTAACATACTGAGGGGCGTGGGGAATGCCATAGTCAAGGACCGTGTCACGGCTGATTACATGGGCATGTTCGCAACAGTCATAAATGCACTTGCATTACAGGATTCAATAGTCTCACATGGCATGGATTGCAGGGTAATGAGTGCATTAGAGGTCACAGGGGTGATAGAACCCTTTGTAAGGGCCCGTGCACTAAAACACCTGGAGAGAGGGCGCGTGATTGTCTTTGCAGGTGGTACTGGTTCACCTTTTTTTACCACGGATACAACGGCAGCGCTCAGGGCACTGGAGATAGGTGCGGACGTGCTTATAAAGGCAACAAAGGTGGACGGCGTCTACAGCAAGGACCCTGAGAAATACCCTGATGCCAGGTTTTACCCTGTCGTGGATTATGCCCAGGCCCTGGAACAGAGGCTTGGTGTGATGGACATGGCGGCAGTCAGCCTGTGCAGGGATAACGGGCTGGAGATCCGTGTTATAAGCATAAAAGACCCGATGAACCTGAAAAGACTACTTGAAGGTAATGAAATAGGCTCGGTAGTAAGGGGGGTATGACAATGGTCAACGAGGTCAAGCAGGAACTGAAGAAAAAGATGGAAGATGCCATTAGTGCCATGAAGCAGTCCCTGTCAAGGATAAGGACCGGCAAGGCCTCTGTGAGCCTGCTGGATGGCATAATGGTGGATTACTACGGCACGCAAACACCCATAAATCAGCTTGCCACGCTTTCCACGCCTGAACCAAGGCTCATTGCAGTGCAGCCCTGGGACAAGGGTGCACTCGCCAGCATTGAGAAGGCCATACTCAAATCAGAACTTGGCCTGAATCCTAATAACGACGGCAAGATAATAAGGATCCCCATACCGCCTCTCACCGAGGAAAGAAGGAAAGAGCTTGTCAAGATGGTTAAAAAGACAGCCGAGGAATTCCGCGTGGAGATAAGGAACCACAGGAGAGAGGCGAACACCATGTTAAAAGACATGGAAAAGGAAAAGGAGATCACAAAGGACGATTTGAAAAAGGCACTTGACGATGTCCAGGAACTCACCAACAAGTACATGAAAAAGATCGACGAGGTCTCAGAAGAGAAAGAAAAAGAAATAATGGAGATATAGATATAGGATATAGAGGCCTAAAGTCCTTGACACCTAGAGGAATTATAGTGCACAATGACCGCACCCTAAACTTTCTAGTCATAACCGGGGAGGAATAATGTCCAGTCTAAACAGCACTAATCAGATCCATGCACGATTTATGATGTATTTTAAGCCGTCCACGCTTAACGAGCTAAGGGTACTATCGCGCATGTTAAACATAGCCATGGTAGATTTCGTAAATGCGGCAATGGAGGCCTACGTGTTTGCCAGGGAAAAGGAGATAGGATCCAAGATACCTCCCCGGAAGCAGAAGAGGTATGTTGGACCAAGGATGGAGCTTATGCAGAAAAGGGTAAGGTATGTAATGAGGCTTGAGAAAGACGTGGTGGAGAGACTCAGGGACATTGCATACTTTGATAACCAAAGGTTCACGCATGTGTGCGACGATGCCTTGGCAGACTTCATAAGGTTCACAAAGGAAACAAAGAACTTGAATAATGTGTGGTTATCGCGCTCCGACGTAGAGGCCATAAGGGGAAGAAAAAGCCTTAAGTCCCAGGAGAACGTAAGGGACTTGCTCAAGCAGTACATGGCCGCTGAAACGCAGGGCAGGGATAAGAAGCTTGCAGAGAAAAAACCGAGATACACGCGAAAGCCCATGAAAAAGAGGCGGGCACGTTCCAGGTAGCGTAGGCTTAGGTGATGTCACCAAGCTCTCCATGTAATAGTCTTGGTACCCTATGAAAAGAGATATCTCTTATTGGTTCAGGGCTGTATCCCTGGGTTCTATTGCATGTGTGTTCCTGTATACTTTGCTTGGTTTCATGCTCGTAAGGATGCATGCAGGCTTTATCACGGCCGAGATGCAAATCTTTACTCACTTTCACATGATACCGGTTGTACTCCCAAATGACGTCCACATAAGATCAACGCGACACCTTGTTGAGAGCGCATTGTTTTTCGGCCTTAGCCTGGGTTTATTCATTGCGACCATTGCATCTATACTATCCATACCTCTGTGGAGGAGTAGGGGAAGGGTAGGCATAGGATATGGCACGATTATCTATGCATCACTTGCATTCATT
This sequence comes from Deltaproteobacteria bacterium, assembly GCA_003643935.1. GTDB lineage: Bacteria > Desulfobacterota > Desulfomonilia > UBA1062 > UBA1062 > B14-G9. Next base: position 4,802 of record QMLJ01000106.1, read on the forward strand.
GCATGTATACTCGGCTACAGCAAGGAGATGCCATGGATATCTATATTGACAGCGATGGTCTCCCCTGTTTTCTTCTTTTTGCCATGGTGGGCTGTTACCACGCATGCAAGGCCCTCAAAAGGGCAAACTAGACAATGGCCATTGTTTTTCATCATTATTATACTTCCCACTACCATGCTCATGCCAGCCTTAAACTATACAAGGCTAAGGGATGGCATGATAGATACACCAGTACTGGACTGGCTAAGCAGGTTCTACTACGATCACACCCTTCTAGCAGCACACGTGATAAAACCCATAAAGTACAGGACGCAAAACATAATAGCCATACCACCGGGTACGAAGAGCATTGCATACTCTCCATCCGGCACTCTCTGGCTCAGGACAGATAAACCCTGTAGCAGGACAGGCATAGCGTTTGCTGTAAGCAAAAGAAGGCTAGGCTGTCCTTACATCAAGGCAGAGACCAACACGGCACTGAACAAGGGAAACGAGTTGATTGAAAGGGCAAGTAGCCTGTTTGACCTCAACAGATCCATCCGCAGATCCATAGGTATATTCCTACGTGGACCTGTACTGGTTGTACCTGTATTCCTACTAATCTGGCTTTCCATCACCCTCTCGCGTTTATCCATGTCCAGAAGAATGCTGGTTACTATCATGGTCCTGGTCTATTACATGTGCTTTATACCTTCCCTGCACAATGTTTA
>QMLJ01000107.1 GCA_003643935.1 Deltaproteobacteria bacterium
GAGACAGTTTCCAGGTGATGAAAGTGCCCACCTAGTGGCAAGGTCGGTCTCGTTCGGGTCAATGGGTATCACCACCTTGAATCCTTGGAGGTTTCTCATAAGTCCCAGGTAATCAATGCATTGATGTGTCTTGCCGTCTTCCCCCACGTCCACCCCTAAATGGGTGCAGACCAGTTTCAAGTGGGCCCTGTTTATGGCATTGAGCCTTTGCTGGTTGTAGGTCTCGTCTATCCCGAACATGCCAAAGTCAGCAAATATGCTCACAACCTGCTGTGTTGAAGCGGCACCTGCCATGGCAGCAGTATTATGCTCGGATATCCCAGCTTCAAAGAATCTGTCAGGGAACTCGGTTGAATATGTTCCGGTTTTGACAGATGATGCCAGGTCGCAGTCAAATACGGCAAAGGCTATATCCTTGTTTGCCTTTGCCACATCTACTAGTGCAGTACCAAAGGCAGATCTATTGTCCGTCAATATGTCCTTGCCATAGGTCCGTGGTTCTCCTTGCTTTACCTCTGGGTAATCCCAGCCTTTCCAATTGAACTCTTCACCTACTGGTTTTTCCCTCAAGGCTTTTAGCTCTTCAATTGGCCATTCAAGCTTTACCTCTTTTAATGCCTGTATCATCTCATCGTTTTTTAATGCCCTGCCATGGTATGTAGCCTTGCCTTCCATGAAGCTTACGCCCTTACCCATGATTGTATGAGCAATGATGGCATAAGGACTTTGGCTGTCCTCTGTTGCGGTTTTTATTGCATTGTAGATCTCCTCGTGGTTGTGGCCATCTATCTCCAGCACCTTGAAACCCGCGTTCTCGTATTCTGCATGAAGATTCTGCGGCATAACCTTGTCCCTGTCTCCGGATATCTGAAGCCTGTTGTCGTCTATTATAACAGTGATATTGTTTAGGGAATATTTTTTTATAAACCTCCTTGCCTCGGAGATCTGTCCTTTCTGCTGCTCTCCATCGCCCATGACAACAAAGCAGTCCACGTCTATTCCCTTAAGCCTAGCAGCAATGGCATGACCAGCAGCCACACTTAATCCCTGGCCAAGGTTGCCTGTGCCCCATGTAACACCTGGCACAGATGGCTCAACGTGGCCCTCAAACACGCTCCCTACCCTTCGGAATCCCTTTATGGGCGCCAATGGATCAAACATACCTGATCTGGCGAGTGCTGAGTAAACACCGGGTGATGTATGCCCGTGTGATACTATGACCTTATCCTTGTCCATGTTCACTACATTGTAGAGCACGGTGTATATGTCTATGGAAGAAAGGGATCCGCCTGGGTGGCCGGATGCTGCAAGGTAGGTCATTGCCAGTATATCTCCCCTTGACCTCTCCGCCTTTTCCTTTATTTGTTCAAGTAGCTCCCTTGTCAGCTTCTTAATCATAGGATAATCTCCTGGGCTGTTTTGTTTGATCACCTATTCTTCGATTATTATTACATGCTATGTCAAGAATTTTGTGAAAAAATAAAGGGGGTATAAGTGATATGGTGAGAACTGGTCCTTCTGCTGTCTTGTATCAGGACCGAAATGACGCCGCCTGTAGAACATGCCGCTTTCCTGCGGCAGATGAAATCGGTTTTTAGATAGTCATGAGAGAAATAGAAGCCTCATACATTGGTCTGTATTAAGATATCTATTTTAGTGAGGCGCTTATAACCTCGGCCGGGTCCAAGGTCTTTAACCCGGTCAGGTGGCCCAGTTGCATCTTGCATGCACCGCAGTCTGTCACTAGTGCGTCCGGCTCCAAGGAAAGTATTGATGCAGAGGCAATACTCCCCAGTTCAGTCGCTGTCTCCTCGTTCTTTGTCTTGAAGCCGTAACTACCAGCAAGGCCGCAACAGTTGTCATCTAGTACATGGTATTCAAGCCCTGGTATCATGGAAAACAACCTTGCTGCGGGGTAACCAATGCCTATGGCCTTGAGATGGCAAGGTATGTGGTAAGCTATCTTCATATTCACCTGCCCGAATTCAGGCTCCCAATACCCTTCTTCCATTAATTTCAATATGTACTCGTGCACGTTGTAAGTGTTCTCCGCCACCTTCTTTCCGTTTGGTACATCGAGAATACCTGGATAGTCCCTGGTAAGCGCAAGACCGCAGGAAGTGCAGGCGTACACCACTGAATAACCCCTGTCTATGTATCCAGATAGTATTGTTGTATTCTTTGTTGCAAACCTCCTTGCCGTGTCGATATCTCCATTACCCAGGGCTGGAAGGCCGCAGCACACCTGGTTGGGAAGCACCACCTCAATCCCCATCCTGGCCAACATGTCTCTAATTGTCCTCCCTAGGTCAGGCCTGTTAAAGTTCAAGTAACACCCGTAGAAGAAAACAACCTTTCTTTCCCCCTTACCAACCTTTGAACGACTTCTCGAAAGGGTTAGTACGTGGTACTGCGGTAATGGCAGCTTGGTAGATATACCAATGGCATGTGCTACTGTCTTGCCCGCGCCTGTCTGGCCCACCCTGTTTACCAATGGTGCAAACTGTGAATTGATTAATCCCATGTAATAGGTGTTGGCGAATATAAAAGAAGTAAGGGGTTTCTTGTGTTCTTGCCTGTACTTAATCTGTGCCTTGAGTATGATCTCTGATACGTTTACCCCGTAGGGACAGCTGACCTCGCAACGTTTACACTGCAGGCACAGCTCCACCCAGCTGTCAACAGATTCCTCCCCGTCCATGCGGAATCGCTGTGCATCCGGGCCTGCCTGCTTGGGCCCAGGGAATTTCTTGTTGACCCTGAAGACAGGGCAATTCTCGGTGCATATGTTGCATCTTATACAGTGCTCGAACATCATTTAAGAAATCCATCCATTTGTTTGGCAGCTGCAACACCCGTTGATATAGCTAGGCCATGGCCGCATTGATACTTCATTATCTCGGAAAAGGCTAGTATGCTACCGCTGACAAAGAGGTTGTCAATATCATTGTCCTTTGGCCTGAAAGATTCTCTCACCAGTATGCCTGCCCTTTCTATGGGATGGCCGGTTTTAAAGAAATCGTCGTTAAACCATTTATGCCTTTTATCCGGCATGTAGACCGGGAGGTCGAAGACGGTTTCATAGGCCTTTGATTCCCTGGTTGCATACAGACCACCGCTTATGAATGATCCTGTTGACAGGAGGAATGTCTTTCCATGTACCCGTGTTGGTTTCCCCTCGCCGGCAAGGGTGATTGCTTCCACCTTGTTACCTGTCTTCTCCACGCTTGCTATTTCCTTGCCCCAGTAAATCTGGCCTCCCTTTTCCAGCAATGCCTGCTTCAATCCCCTGAATAATCTGAGGCCAGGTATTGAAGGCGGTAAGGTGGGGATTTCAAATATATCCTTTTCGGTCTCTAAGCGTATCTCCTCCATTATCCTTTCCGGCGAACGTAGTCCCAGTACAGCAGGGACTGCTATCCTGGCGTCGGATATCTCCAGTTCCCTGATCCTCCTTATGAACCTGCCAAGGAAGGCCTTTTCTTCAAAGGCATGAGCGAGTCCCATCGTATTATAGACTCCCATGTCAAAAATGCTGAAGTTTGCATTCTTGTTTCTAGATATTATGTAGCTTGGATAGAAGTCCTTGAGGCCTTTAAAGGACACTACATGTAGGTACTCGTCTTCCAGGTTGGACATGATTCGCATCGTACTTGGCACGAGGCAAGTTGTCTTGGGCGTTCCCACAGGAGTGAGAATCTCTGCGTTTCTCGAAGGGTCGCCAGTGTAATGCAGTCCAATGCCTTCCATAACTTCCTTGAAAAAGGCAAGGGCCTCTTTGATGGTATCTTGCCCGATCATGCGGTAGGGATGACTTGATGGCAGTTTCCTTATGTCCTTTAGCGGGGAGTCTGTGTGTCCTAGCACGTCAATGCATCCGGTAGACAGACAGCACATGGGATCACCCTTTGATACAACAGCCACATGTCTTCCCTTTGTGGTAAGCCATATGGATGCCATTAGTCCTGATAAACCGCCCCCAATAATAACAGCATCGTACCCGTCTACTTTCATTTTCTCCATCTTCTGAAAGACCCTAGGTTCAATATGCCCACGTATATACTCTCGATAAGCTGTTCCTCCCTGAGCTGGTCACCCCACAGCGTTGGTCTTATCCCCTTGAAGCGTCTCTGTAGAAAGGATTTCAGTATCTCAATGGCTTCCTCAGGAGGTATCCTTCCCCCTTCCTGCATAATGCCGAGTGCCCTGTACGTGCAATACCCCCCTTGGCACGGACCCATGCCGAGCCTGGTCCGATGCTGTATGTCTTCAAGGTATCTTGGACCAATCCTGTTTATTATATTTTCGACGTCCTGTCTTGTTACAAGCTCGCACTCGCAGACTATTTCATCCATTTTCTTGAGCCTCTTGGAGAGTGGATATCCTGTCAATTCATCCTGGCCATCGAGGGGTACCTCAGCGGTTGTACAGGTAACCTTCTTATCGAACTTCTTGCAGATCAGGTCGCAGATCTTCTCTGCCATGAGCCTGTACGTACTCAGCTTACCACCGACTATGCTCAATAGGCCGTTGGCATGGTCGATTATCTTAAATCCCCTGGATATTGCCCTGCTATCGTCGGAATCTGCCTTTAGTAGGGGCCTTACCCCGCAGTATGCCCTTATCATTCTTGTTGAACCGAACTTGGGTATCATGTGTTCAACTTCCGTGGTGATGAGGTCAACTTCTTGGTGGTCAACGGAAATATTTTCAGGGTTTTTTACATTAATGGACGTTGTACCTGCAAGACATACGGCCTCGTTTGGCACGATAATGTCCCCATCGGATGGTGGCCTGAGCCTGTTTATCACCATGTTTGTGAGCCTATGATTTGATACTATCAGGCTTCCTTTGGCAAGGGTCATGGGTACCCTAGATCCAGCCATTGATGCCACTGTGTCTGCCCATGCACCTGCTGCGTTGACTATTAATTTTGCCCTTATCTCCTTTTTCTGGCCTGTGAAAGTATCCTCTGCCCTTACGCCTATGCAAGTCCCCTTTTCCATCAATATCTGGGTTACCCTGTGATGCGTAAGCACACCTCCGCCCCTGTGCCTCGAGGATAAGGCGTTCAGCATGCACAGCCTGAATGGATCAATAGAACAATCAGGCACCATGATGGCTTCCTCTATGGTGGGGTTCAGATTTTCCACCAGGTCAAGCGCCCTTGTGGGGGAGAGCACCTCGGTCTCTATGCCGACGTCATCACAGCATTGAAGGAACCTGTCCCTGTACCTTTTCGAGTCACCGGGGAGGCGCACGAAGAGGCCACCAGTCTGCTCCACGCACTTGCTTGCTATCTTTCTTAGTACCATGTTTTCCTTGATGCATTCCTCTGCAGCTTCAGGGTCTGTAACAGCATACCTGGCACCTGAGTGGAGGAGTCCGTGGCATGCGCCTGTGGCGCCTGCTGCAAAATCTCCCTTTTCAATCAGATAGTGGGGTATACCCCTTAGAGCCAGGTCCCTTGCAATACCACAACCCGTTGCCCCACCCCCTATAATGATC
>QMLJ01000108.1 GCA_003643935.1 Deltaproteobacteria bacterium
CTAACAAGGCATTTATTTCGTCCAATATTAGGATCGCGTTTGAATAGGGTGACCTGCTCCTGTTGTTCCCTTGAATAACGTGTATTCTCTCTGATATTGCACTAAACTTAATGCCAAGACTATTCAACTTATCCAAAACCATAACTTAGAGCTATATTACTTCTTGGCCCAACGGTCAACATGGCAACTTGCATTCGCCCTTAGCGTAACTATTTAAACGCTATTATCGAACAACAAGCCAGCAATCCCTGATCCGTTCGACATGGGTACTCCCGGACAGATCTACATTAAGCTATAATTTTACTGGCGGTACTGGCAGACACATGAATCTTTGAATGCATCTTATTTTAACTTGCAGGAATATACAGAAAAACCCCATTCATTACTTAAATATATTGACACTTTTCATTGCATACTATATAGAGACTGCTTCAAACTTGTTTAAGACCTAAAAAGGAGGGGAGGAAATGAATGCCCGGTATTAAGGTTAGTGAAGGAGAGCCATTTGAGAGTGCATTAAAGCGTTTCAAGAAACAGGTAGAAAAGGCAGGCGTGCTTTCTGAGATCAGAAAACGTGAGTTTTACGAAAAGCCAAGTGTCAAGAAAAAGAAGAAAGAATTGGCTGCACGTAAGCGTGTCCTTAAACGCATGCAAAAAAAGAGGATGTTTTATTAAATGATCCTGGAAAAGGTAAAATCGGATCTTAAAATAGCTATGAAAACTGGAGACAAGGTAAAGGTCTCTGTTCTGCGTATGCTAATCTCTGCTACAAAGAACCGCGAGATAGAGCTGAAAAGGCCCCTTGAGGATGAAGAGACGATTTCATCAATAAGGTCGCAGATCAAGCAATTGAAGGAGTCATATGAACAATTTAAAAGGGGCAAAAGAGAAGATCTTGCTGAAAAAGCCCTACTTGAGATCAATATCCTTAAAACGTACCTGCCACCTGAACTTGATGACAAGGAACTAGAGGAAATTGTCAAAGCCGTAATTTCAGAGTTCGGCGCAACAAAAAAAGACTTTGGCAGGGTAATGAAGGAGGTTATATCCAGGGTTTCCGGAAGGGCGGAGGGCAAGAGAATAAATGAAATAGTAAGGCAACATCTACATTAAGGGCCTTAGTGTCCTGAAAAAATTAACTCACTTACTCAAGCAATAAACCAAAACAAAAATTCCTCAAAGTTTCTATGGAAAAGGATCCCCTAGAGTTCAATATAATAAAGGAATACATAAAGGAATACGCGGTATCCGATTATGGACGCTCCAAGGTAGACCTACTGTCCCCTTTGGATTCATGGGATAAGGCAGCTTACATGTGGGAACTAACAACAGAGATGCAATATCTCCATGACAAAGGGATTTCACCCCAATTCAGTAATCTACCGAAAATTAACGAGCTGATAGACTTTTCCATGAAGGAAGGAGTAGTGCTGGAAGGACAAGACATAGTCACTATTTCCTGGGCACTAAAAGAGGTATCAAAACTAAAACATGAGCTTAAAGGCTCTGGAGAAGCCTTAAAGAGCGTGATTAAAACCATAACACCACTTGACTGGCTTACCAAAGAGATAGATAACAATCTCAAGGAAACAGGGGAAGTCTCTGACAAGACCAACCCTATCTTAAGAGACCTGCGCAGAAAATACCGCTCTGTAAGGACGGCCATAATTGATTCCCTTGAAAATATTCTGAAAAGGCTCGAGCAAAAACACGTAGTTATGGAAAAGATCGTTACTTCCAGGAATGACAGGTTTGTTATACCCTTACGGCATGATTACGGAAGGGTTGTAAAGGGTATTGTCCACGATTACTCCAGGAAAAGACACACCGTCTACGTTGAACCCTTGGATACGGTAGAATTAAATAACAGGCTTAATCAGCTCAAGGCCTTGATTCAAGAAGAAGAAACAAAGGTCTTGAGACGCCTTACATCCTTTATAAGAGACACTTCAGAAATAATATTGGCAAATCTAAACACCTATGGAATGCTTGATCTGATAAATGCCTGCACCATCTGGTCACAGGACTTCAAGGCTATAGCACCAGAGATAAAGGATCGGGGTATATTTTTAAAAAATGCACGCCACCCGATTCTGTTTAAACGCCTTGGTGAAAAGGCCTGTGTACCCGTAGATATAGTCATGCCAGAGGATAAAGATTGCCTTGTTATCTCTGGCCCCAATGCAGATGGGAAGACCGTATCGCTGAAAACCCTTGGGCTCCTCACAACCATGGCAAAGGCAGGTCTGTATATCACTGCGCAAGAAGGGTCATACATCAGCCGCATAGGAAAGGTCTGGGTAGAAATCGATAGCGCCCAGGATATCAGGAATGATTTGTCATCCTTTAGTGCTCATGCCAGCGCCCTCAGAGAGATATATATGCAGTCAAGGTCTGGTGATCTCGTTCTTCTAGATGAACCCGGAGGGGGTACCGATCCTGAACAGGGTGGAGCAATAGCCATAGCCTTAATCGACGCCTTGAGAAAAAAAGGGGCTTACACTGTTGTTACGTCGCATTCGAGGATGGTCAAGCTCTATGGCCTCACAAAGGAGGGGGTTCACAGTGCCTGCGTGGCATATGACGAAAGAAAACTCATGCCCCTGTATAGGCTGGAATATGACAAGATAGGACAAAGCAAGGCCCTTGACATACTAAAAACCATAGGATTCCCTGCCGAACTTATAGCTCAAGCACGCGCAATAATCTCTCGTGATACATCTAGTCCATTGGCAAAGGCCATAGAAGATCTTGGCAAGATACGCGAACTCGAGCTTAAGGCGCTAAGCAAGATGGAAAGGGCCGAGCATGCACTTAAGTCCGCCAAGGAACAAAAGGAAAAACTAGACAGGATAAGAATAGAAACTGCGATTAGGTACAAAAGGCTTATCTCCAAGCTGGAGGACTTGCTAAAAAGACCTCCTTCCAGGGAGAGCATAAAGAAAATAAAGGAAATGCCTGAAGCAGAACAGATGGAAGAGGTGATTGCCAAAATAGAGGGCCTTGCAGCAGAAAAGCTGGATATCAAGCCAGGTAGAATTGTTAGGGTAAAGGGAAGCAGCACAGCCGGCAGGGTAGAGTGCGTTACAGGGAGGGCTGTCGAGATAATCTCTGGCACAAAAAAGATAAAAGTGGACATGGATCTTGTGGAGGTCTTGGAATCAGAGGATTATGGTAATGTTGCAAAGGGCGCGATCAGCCATGTTTCAAGCAGGGGAAAACCATTCGTTGCCCCCGTGGTTGTGGTCGGGCTACGCGTGGATGAGGCGCTACCTGTTGTTGAGAAAGCACTTGATGATGCCATACTATCGGGTCAGGATACCCTAGAAATCATACACGGAAGTGGAACAGGACGCCTGAAATCTGCTATAAGAGCCTACCTCAAAGAGGTATCCTTTGTAAGGAGTATCACAGACGGGCCCCTTATGGAAGGCGGGGGGAACAAGACCATTGTGGAGCTAAAACAAGATGAATAAGGAAACCATAGAAAATATCAAGGCACATAATGATATTATATCTGTAGTATCCGAATATGTTCATCTTAAAAAGCGTGGACGTTCTTACGTTGGGCTCTGCCCTTTTCATGAAGAAAAAACCCCGTCGTTCTACGTGGACCCGCAAAGGCAAATCTACAAGTGCTTTGGCTGCGGGGCCGGGGGTGACGTTATAAGCTTTATAATGGAGATCAAGGGTATTAACTTTGGAGAGGCTATTGAAGAACTCTCCAAGAGAGCAGGCATACCGGTTCAAAGATCGTTTAAAAAAAGCACATCCCGATCAGAAAACAGGATTTACTATGACATTAACAGGACAGCTATGGAGTTTTATAAGGAAACACTCCTTTCCCCGCCCGGAGAGGCTGGTCTTGAATATCTCAAGCATAGGGGACTTAAGATGGAAACCATCAAAAGCCTTAACCTCGGCTATGCACCTGAGGCCTGGGATAGCCTCGTAAATCTCTTACGGAGCAAATCAATAAGGCTGGATGACGCCATAAAATGCGGCTTACTGAATCAGGGCCCAGGGGGTAAATATTATGATAGGTTCAGAGGAAGGGTTATGTTCCCAATAATTGACCTCGGAGGAGAGGTCAGTGGCTTTGGGGGCCGGGTACTAGGCCAAGGAGAGCCAAAGTACATAAACAGCCCAGAATCCCCTGTGTTTGCTAAGAGAAGGATACTATATAACCTTGCTAATGCAAAGGACGAGATCAGGGCCCATGGTGCCATAATCGTGGAGGGATATATGGATGTGATATCCCTTTACAATGCAGGCTTTACTCGGGCCGTTGCAAGCCTTGGCACTTCGCTTACCGAGGACCATGTAAGACTTCTAAAAAGGTTTACCGACAAGATTACCCTGGTATTTGATGGTGACAACGCTGGGAAATCTGCAATGATAAGGGCACTGGAACCATTTCTAAAGACAGGCGTGGTACCAAAGGTGGTCGTGTTACCCAAGGACAAGGATCCCGATGATATTGCATCAAGTGATATCGAGCTGTGGTATAAACTTGTGGAAGAGGCCGAGTCTATATGGGATTTCATATTTCGTGAATCCTTTATTGGCCGAGACACATCAAAACTTGAGGATCAGATTACTGTGGTAAAGGAGATAGCATCTTTGATCTCTCGTGTTGAGGACCGTTTGATGCAAGATCTACTTATCGAAAGATTCTCCACAATCTCAGGCGTAAGCATGGAGACTCTAAAACGGGCAGTAGACGAGAACAACAAGGGTCTGAGGCCAGCGTCCTATAAGGGCATTGCGGCAAGAGATGTGGACCTCGCAGAAGAGACCCTAGCAAGGATCATCATGTCTGATCCAAGGGCAATAAGGCTGGCAAAGGAAATGGACCTTTTGAAATACTTCAGGGACAAAGAGATATCCATCCTCGTCTCTTATGTGATAGAACGAGGCGCCGATATGTTGAACGACCCAAGCTGCCCTGACAATGTGAGGAAAATTGCGTCAAGGTATCTAGCAGAGGATGAAATAAAAGGTGATATAAGAAAAGCAATGATAGATGCAACCCAACACCTGATTCTGCGAGAATTGAATAAAGACCTAGCAAACATACAAGAGGAAATATTAATGGCCGAGAAGGGGAAAAACAGGGAGGCTTTACTTGCCCTTCTCGAACAAAAAAAGGAAAAGATAATGACAAAGAAAAAGATAAGGGATGATATAGTGGAGGTATTAAAAAGAAATGAGTAACAAGAAGACCTATTCCAAGGAAATACAGAAGCTTATCACCATGGGTAAAAGCAAGGGCTACCTTACCTATGATGAGATAAACAACGCCCTCCCAGATGATATTACAAGTCCCGATGACTTGGAAGATGTTATGGATCTGTTCTCAGAAAAAGATATACAGCTTATTGAAAGCGAAGAAGAA
>QMLJ01000109.1 GCA_003643935.1 Deltaproteobacteria bacterium
AAAGGAGGACACTGTGAAAAAGACCCTATTCATCTCGGTACTTGTTGCATCCCTGTTTTTATGGGGGAATTTATTTGCAACGCCCATCACCTTAAGCTTTGGTGACAGTGAGAACTATTGGCCTGGCTGGGGCGGTGGCGTACGCACATGGAATCACAATGTACAGGATAATAGCTCTGACACCATAGGTACACCTGATATAAAAGGCGGGCAGGTGGAAATAAACAATGGAACAATTGATAGCATAAGTATAAACTATTACAACTCTGCCTACTACGGGGATATTACCCCTGGAGACCTGTTCATAGACCTTGGGTCAGATACCTACTGGGATTATGTAGTACAGAGTGCTACTGGGAATATACTTGGATTTGCCGCTAAAGAGTTTGCATTAGGCTCTTACGATAAGAACCCAGAGTATGGTGGTTATGACCATAATTACCAGCTATCCGGTGACTGCGACAACTATGATGGTTCTGGTCCGAATTTCACAGGTGTATGGCAAAACCCTGATGGCAGGACATACGACATAAGAGATGACCACCCGGTGCTATACAAAAATGGTTCTTTAAATCCATCTACATTGGGTACGGCAACCGTGGGCACATTTGATTCCACCGTAGGATCCCATTCCTTTAATTTCTCTGATTTGGCCCTTGACCTTAAAGGCTCAGACAGTTTTATCATAGGGTGGGCAGTTGATTGTGCGAATGATGTGCTTTACGAAAAGGTCGCTGCACCAGTACCAGAGCCAGGAACCATGATGCTCGTGGGTATAGGGCTTATGCTTCTTGGTCCTCTAATGAGAAAGAAAAAAGTATAAAGATACATACAAGGCATCAGGCGCCAGGCGCCTGATGCCAACCATTTGTTTGTTTTACTTGTTATTTGTTCTACTTGACATTCATGTCCTCGTACTTAATATATGCAAAGAATTATTTTTTATTTTGGACTAGCTGGCAGTTTCAGCCATTACCTGATTAAGGTTTAACTTTAAGAGGAGGCAATATCTTATGGATAGTAAACCGTGGCACAGGCATTACGATTACAATGTCCCAACAAGCATAAGGTATCCAAGGATACCTGCACAAGAGGTCCTGCAGATACCGGCAGGTAGTAATCCTGATAAGCCCGCAACCAATTTTTACGGTACTGAGATTACCTTCTGGGAATTAAGGTTGATGGTCTTAAGGATGGCCAATGCCATGGCCAGGTTGGGAGTAAAAAAAGGGGAAAGGGTAGGGCTTCACCTGCCTAACTGTCCCCAATTCATCATAGCGTATTATGCATGCCTTTCCCTTGGTGCCATTGTAGTGAACATGAATCCTTTGTACACGGCAGAAGAATTAAAACTCATCATAGAGACCACGGGCATGACAACACTGGTAACCTTTGACATGGTGTTACCCTTTGTAAGGGGAGTATGCAAAGAAGTAGACTTGCCCAGGGTAATTGTGACAAAGGTCACAGACTTCATCGATGGGATGGGAGTCAGCACTGCAAAGGACCTGGATCTTGAAGAAGGCTGGCTTCATTTTTCCACCATACTTGACGAGTCCACGGACACAAGGGTTCCCAAGGTGGATATAACACCTTCTGACCCGGCGCTGATACAGTTCACAGGCGGAACAACAGGTATACCAAAGGGAGCGGTACTGACACATGCGAACCTAGTAGCAGCCACGTTCCAGGTGGCTTTGTGGGGAAGCCCTACCATACCCCTTACACCCATCGAAAGACGTTCAGTGCTGGCCGTGCTACCATTCTTCCATGTCTACGGCAATATTGTTGCTATGAACTGGGCTATGTTCAGTTGTGCCACCCTCATATTGGTACCACGATTTGATATAGATGAACTCATGGGTCTTCTTGCCAACTTCAAGGAGATTACGTTCTTCCCCGCAGTACCAACCATGATAACAGCGCTGGTCAATCACCCAAAGGCAACAGAGATTGACCTTGCAAAAAAACTTGGTCTGCTTAATTCAGGTGGTGCTCCAATGCCTGTTGAACTCATAGACCAGGTAAGGGACATGGGCATATTCTTCAGCGAGGGATACGGACTTAGCGAATCTACATCCCTGGGCATAGCAAACCCTGTTATGGGACTAAAAAAAGAGGGTAGCATAGGCATACCATTTCCAGACAACGACGTGAGGCTAGTTGATATTGACGAGGGAAAAGAAGATGTAAAGCCAGGTGAACCCGGTGAGGTTATAATGAAGGGCCCTCTCATCATGAAGGAATACTGGGATAATCCCGAGGAGACAGCAAACCAGCTCAGGGACGGATGGCTATATACCGGTGATATTGGGAAGATAGATGAAGATGGGTATTTTTACATCGTTGACAGGAAAAAGGACATGATTATTGCCGGTGGTTACAATATCTACCCAAGGGAGATAGACGAGGTGCTCTACCAGCACCCAAAGGTGCAGGATGCAGTTGCAGTTGGTGTGCCCGATGAATATAGGGGTGAGACAGTAAAGGCTTACGTTGTGTTGAAACAGGGCGAAAAGGCGACGGAGAAGGAGATAATAGAGTTCTGCAGAGAGAAGCTCGCTGCTTACAAGGCACCAAAGATCGTTGAATTCAGGGACTCGCTGCCCAAGTCTGCGGTTGGTAAAATCCTTCGTAAGGTCCTGAGGGAAGAGGAGGTAAAGAAGAGAAAGAAAGACTAGGTATCCCTTCCTCCTCAAGGCAGATTCATCAAGACACGGAGCGTGATGAAGACCTCGGAAAGGATAATACATGCCCTTGTAAAGGACATCTTCGACGAAAGATACAAGGTGGGAGATGCACTTCCGTCAGAGAGGGATCTGGCTTCTCATTTCAATGCATACAGGGGTAGTGTAAGGGAGGCGCTGAAATTCCTGGAAGGAATAGGCCTTGTTGAGATAAATCCAAGGGGTAAGATAAGGGTTAGACCTTTCTGGGAGCAAGGCGGAATAGAACTTCTCTCAATTGTGTTCAGACCCGAGGTGTTCAAATCTCTGGGTACTGAATGGCTTGTCCAGGTACTAAGTATAAGAAAGCTGCTCTGGTCAATCATTGTAGAGTTGATCTCTTCTTTGAATGACAAAGAGAAACTCTATAGTAAGCGGGATTTATTGTTGAACGATATGCCAACAACAGGTGACCAGGCATCCTGGATCAGGTACGATTTCGACTTCTTCAGGAGCTTGGCAAGAATGTACGGGGTGCAAAGCCTCACCTGGATGCTGAATTCACTTGGTCCTGTCTATACATCACTCATACCTGTATTTGCAAAATATCTGGATGTCAGTCATCTCAAGGACATGTACCCCCAGATACTCGACATGGCCTTAGAGGGCAATGCTCAAGAGGCACGCAATCTTGTCCTTGAAAGGTTTGACATAGTGGATGCAGCCCTCGTGAGACTCGCGCAGGGCTGATTCATGAAACATTTTAATAACGTATCGTTAATCTAATCTTTATTTCTTGTCCCCATATATTCTTTTATTAATTATATTGATAGCCCTGCACAGCGGACAATCTATGTTTTTTAAGTTTTTCAATGTCCAAGTCCCCGGCCTCTTTTACAGGCTCATATGGGTCGTGTTCAAAGATAACCTTCCAACCTTTGGCCCTTGCCCTTTTGAGTATGTCCTGTTTAACCTCTAGGACCTCAAGGGGATAAAGATCGTATGCCATGATACACGGCAGGTGCACGTGTGCATAGGTAGGGATGAGGTCCCCGGCAAAAAAGACTTCGTCGTCAACAAGTACGCTTGTATGTCCCCTTGTATGGCCAGGTGTTGGGATGATCTCTATCCCAGGCGCTATCTCTATGGGTGGTTCTACAAGCTTAAGTTTTTTTTCTATAAGTTCCAGGTCCTTTTTTCTATAGCTACCCTTTGTGAGCACTGTAACCTCGCGTGCATCCTCCCATTCCTTCTTTGATACAACTACTTTTCTTCTAACGTTTAGGTCAGAGATGCCACCACAATGGTCAAAGTGTAGGTGGGTAAGAATAAGGTCATCTACACTTTTCCTCTCAGGCTTGGATTCACCAATACCCAGGATATCCCTTTCTTTATCGGTGTAGAGTGATCCCAGTCCTGCATCCACCTGGTAGACCTTTCCATCATTATGAAATATCCTTATAATGTTTGTTGCCATGAGTATTCTGTTTCTACGGTCACTGGGAAACCACTTCTCCCACATCACCTTGGGTATCCTGCCAAACATGGTGCCACCGTCGAGCAGGAAATTACACAGGTCTATGACTTCTATCCGTGTACCTTTCTTTGTCTCAAGGGTTATCATGTGGTAACATTAGCATAACAGGCTTCATGTGTTCAACTCTTCTGACCTAGTCAATTCGGTCTCCTTTCTCCGGCCTCTTTATGCCTTTCTCAACGCTTGTTGGGTTCCGTCCCTTAACCTACCTTTCTGTCCATTGTCGGTTGTCCGTTGCGCCCGACGCCTAGGACTTTTAACATCCGCCCTTTTCTCGCTTGACTAGGATTACTCGTACGGTTTATATAATTTATATAGTCTTCAACAAATAAAGACATGGGGGTTAGTGAGCCAATGAGAAATGTAATCTTTGCATTTAGTATTCTTGCAGCCGTTATGTTTGCATTCGTGAGCACTAGTGTTATAGCAGTCCCACCGGGTAAAACCATTGTATATGAAGATTCTAAAATGGGAAATGTTACGTTCGACGGTAAGATCCACGCAGATCACGGTAAGAAGTGCACAGACTGCCATCCAAAGCTATTTCCCATGAAAAAAGGCGCAACAAAGATAACCTTTACACAGCACACCGCTGGCAAAGAGACCTGCTTTGCTTGCCATAACGGCAAGGTTGCATTCAAGGCCATGGGAAATTGTGCCAAGTGTCACAAGAAGTAACATAGATAAAGGTAAGTTCATAAAGAGCAATATCTCGGGCCAGTGACAGGGAAAGCTGGCAATGAGACCTTTGCACAACTTCATCTTAAAAGATTTGTTATTTAGGCGACAGATTAGCATTAAGTCTTTGAATTTATTTGATAATGTTTAATAAGTATGCTATAGATCTTTTCAGAACTGATCGAGTTAGGGGGTTCTGATTAGGTGGTTCTGATGGGATTTAAAAGATATGATAGGGAAATGAGTTTTATGGACATGGAGCCTAAGGAGGATTTTGGATAAGTCCATGATACAGAGGTTGCCAACTGATATTGATAGTCATGTTAACTGGGAGCCTATAGATAGGATATTGGTAGAAGCATATCCTGTAGGTAAGTCTGAGTATGGACTCACGGCGTATCCTCCTTTGATGCCTTTGAAGGCTGTATTATTACAGAAGTGGTTTGGTATTAGGTCTGATCCTGAATTGGAGAACCAGATTAATGATCGTATTTCA
>QMLJ01000110.1 GCA_003643935.1 Deltaproteobacteria bacterium
AGTACGACACAATGCGCTGCAAGTGTCCTTTCTGAGAGACAGCCCACAGAATCCATAAGTGCCACAGGACTCATCTTATACTTGGACTTCACCTGATCCACTTCAGATGCGGTCTCGCTTAGATGTATCTGGAATACAAGGTCATGATCCTCGGCAAGTGAGTAGGCCCGTTTCAACCTTTCAGGTGAACATGTATACACCGCGTGGGGAAATACAGTTGGTGTAACGAGAGGGTCATCTGTCCATCTCTCTATGAATTCCCTTGTCTTAAGGATTGCTTCATCAGGGTCGGGTATTGACGGGGTTGGAAAATCTAGTATGCCCTCGCCAACCCAAGCCCTTATGCCAGCGTCTTTTGCAGCTCTTGCCACCTGGTCCTCGAAAAAGTATCCGTCACAAAAACCGGTTGTACCTGTGCGTATCATCTCCCAAGCAGCAAGAAGGGATCCCATGTATACAAATTCCTTGTCAACGAAACGGGTCTCCATGGGGAAGATGTGCTCCTTCAGCCATGTCATTAGTGGCAAATCATCAGCAATACCTCTAAATAAAGTCATTGCAGCATGTGTATGTGTATTTATTAGTCCTGGCATGACAATGTCATGTGGGTCTCCTATTACATCTTCTATATCGTCGGGTAGATCTTGCGTTATGCCTGATATGGTAGATCCCTCCACTATGACATAACTATCCTCTATTACCTCATCTGGCTTCTTTATTATGTACCTGCCCCTCACGCCAATTCTCTTCATATCCTAGCTCCCTTGTTACTCGTTTATATTCTGTCTGTACCGTAGGGCACTGGCAAGGGTTGCCTGGTCCATGTACTTGAGTTCTGCACCCATTGGTATACCTGATATGATCCGGGATACCTTTCCTACATGGGTCTTGTCTCTTAGGGCCCTGTAAATATAATGTGCCGTGGCTTCTCCTTCCACGGATGGGCTCGTAGCAATTATCACCTCTTTTATGTCTTTACCTTTTACACGACTTATGAGTTCCGGTATCCTTATATCCTCAGGTGATACGCCGTTTATAGGAGATACGAGTCCATGTAGTACGTGGTACAGACCCTTGTATATATGGGTAGATTCTATGGCAAGAACATCGCTCGGGTCCTCTACTATGCATATGGTGGACCTGTCCCTTGAGATATCTTGACATATAACGCATGTGGGCTTATCGGTTATATTAAAGCATATTGGACAGAGCTTAATACCTTGCCTGACCCCCTTAAGGGCATTTGCAATGCCTTCGGCCAGGTCTCCTTTTTCTCCCAGCACGTGGAGGGCAAGCCTCGTCGCGGTTTTTTCCCCTATGCCCGGCAAACGCTTCAGCTGCGATATAAGCTCTCGTAAGGGCTTTGGATAAGGGTCCATATCAGAACAAGTCTATGGGGATTGGCAGCCCACCTGCAAGGTCTTTCAACTCTTCGCTGGCCAGTTCCCTCGACTTCTTGATACCCTGGTTCACGGCAGCCAGTATAAGGTCTTCCAGCATGGGTATGTCCCTCTTGTCCACACATATAGGGTCCAGTTTTATCTCCTTCAGTTCCTGTCGTCCTGTTAGCGTGACCCTCACCATTCCACCGCCTGCCTCGGCATCAACGGTTTTATCCCCGAGCCTTGCCTGAATCTCCTTGATCCGGGACTGAATGTTCTTTAACTGGGTTAGAAGTTCATTCATGTTAAAAGACATGCACTGATAGAACAGCAAAACTACATTTCTGTCAAGGCCAGCCTTTGCACACAATGCCCATGGCCTAAAGTATTGACATATCAATCAATTATGGATAGTATCGTAAAGTGATGGATATTTACCTCAGGTCAACTTATTTCATTGATACGGATAACCCAATCATCAAGCAAATGGCCATGGATGTTATCTCGGGCGTTACCACGCAAAGGGAAAGGGCTCTTCGACTCTTCTACGCGGTAAGGGATGGGATTACGTACAACCCGTTTGTTGATGCATACATAAGGAAAAATAACGTGGCAAGCCGGGTGGTGAAGAGGGGAGAAGGATACTGTGTGCAGAAGGCCATAGTCCTGATTGCCTTGGCGAGATCAGTGGGTATACCGTCAAGACTTGGGCTTGCCGATATAATAAACCACGCCCTAGATGGTCCCTTGCTGGATGCCATGGGTACGAATATCTTTACATGTCATGGGTATGTGGAGTTTTATCTTGGGGATGGATGGATAAAGGCTACTCCGGCATTTGACATAGGGATGTGCAGAAGAAAGCAGGTTCCTCCAGTGGATTTTGATGGTATGAATGACGCCCTGCTACCGCCTGAAGATAATCATGGAAGAAGGTATATAGAGTATGTGAGGTACCATGGTACCTTTGATGACATGCCCTTTGATTTCATCATGGATAAATGGAAGGAATACTATCCACGCTTCAGTGAAATTATCAATCAGAGTCAATGATATCAAGGGCATCCCTTGCCAGCCGGTGTAAATGTGTATGTTGTCCCATAAATATCTTTTTTTGATCCATCAAAAGGCCCTTTAAAGAATAGACCTTGTGTGGTAGATATACACGGCGGAGAGAAGTCTTTATTAATGTATGCATGCAAAGGGGAACGTGCACATTATAAAGCCATGCCAAGCGATAAAGAAGAATGCACCGGTGAAGTATGATACAAGACTTAATCTATAGATGCCCGGTATGCGGGGCCCTTGATTGGTATGAAAAGGGAAGATGCATACACTGCAACGCCAGCGTGGAACTCGTATCCAGGACGAGGCTGGCAATAAATGGTCGGGATGAGCCCATAGCATACTGGTACGACCTAGTGTATGCCCTGGATTTACCAGAGGGTGCAGCAGGTAAGATATTGCAGGCCAGTGATGTAATACTCTCCAGAGATAAAAGGAGCTCTACATTTAAAGGGTATGCAGGTATAACAGCAACCCATTACATCAGGGAACGCCTTGATAGGGGGGTGCTTACCCTCTATGGTTCAAGGATAGTGTTTAAAGGATATGATGTAAACCTTGATATCATCCTCTCGGATATAGTGTCTTTGACCATAGAGTCAAATACACTCATAATTGTGATCAGGGGCAATACCACCTACTTCATAGACTTCAGGAGAGATTCAGGAAAGAAGTGGGAGGATTTCCTGAGAAAGGCAATAAGCAGGTACCACGAGGGAGAGGATATAGTTGAATTCTACCCTAGGATTCGCTTTAAGAGCGATCTTAGGCGTTCCGTTGGCAGTAACTCTGTGAATGGCCATAATGAACTAAGGGTACCTGTTCACAAATGGTATACAAAGGATGGTTCTTTTATCTACAAGCCCATTAGTGCGGCGATTAGGGGCCTGATTAAATTGCTTTTTCCTGTGACCATATATGGCATGGAAAACATACCCTTAGAAGGTCCAGCCATTATTATGCCCAATCACCTTTCTTTTTTGGATTCCGTAATACTGGGCGTCTTTAGCAGAAGAAATATATGGTTTATGGGAAAGAATTCCGAGTTCATGCACCCATTCATGAAATGGTTTTTGCGTGTTGCAAAGGCCTTCCCGGTAAGGAGATACACGATAGATGTCCAGGCCATAAGAAATTCAATAAGGGTGGCTCAAGAGGGGCACATACTGGGGATATTCCCAGAGGGAGAGAGAAGCTGGGACGGTAGGATGCTGCCCTTTAAATACGGTACAATGCGTCTTATGCTTGCACTGGGTTTGCCGGTAATACCGGTTGGCATTTCAGGAAGCTACGAGTTGTTGCCCAGGTGGGGGGGTGGCTTGAAGAGGGTCCCAATAAGGATAAACATAGGTAAGCCAATGCATTTCGAGCAGATTCCAATTCCCATGCAAAGGCATTCTGATATAGAGAAGGCTTCTAATGATCTAAAATCAGCCATTATGCAACTTAGAGGTACAGGACAATGAGCTATGTTAAGATTATACCATTAGGTGGTGTAAGGGAGTTTGGTCTGAACTCCCTTATTGTAGAGACCAGCAAGGGGAGCATACTGATCGATGCAGGGATTATGTTTCCGAGATACGCTCCAGTAGGTATTGACCAGATAATACCCGACTTCAGCTACGTAAAGGAGAACCAGGAGAACTTCCAGGGTATTGTACTGACACATGGTCATGAGGATCATATAGGTGCACTTCCTTTTCTACTCAAGGATGCACCAATACCTGTATATGGTCATCCCTTCACCATAGAGCTGGTAAAGAGCAAGTTAAGTGAGTATGAAATTAACGGTAATGTATCACTTAACCAAGTTCAGGGGGGGGATACTGTGAACCTCGCAGGCATGGACGTGGAGTTTTACGATGTCGTGCATTCCACAATAGGTTGTTTTTCCATTGCAATGGATACACCTCAGGGAAAGATAGTACATTCAGGGGATTTCAGGAAGAGACCAGAGGCATTTGGCCGTATGGACAGACCTGTAAGGCTTTTCATATGCGAGAGTACAAATGCCGTGGTTGAACCCAGGTGCCTGGATGAGCACAAAGCGCTTGAGAATATCGAAGACATTGTCAAAAAGACACCTGGCATGGTAGTGGTCTCGACCTTTTCCAGCCATGTAGAGAGGATACAGGCCCTAGTGGAAATAGCGGAAAGAAATTCTAGGAAGGTATCAATCATTGGCAAGAGCATGAACCAAGTGGTGGATATAGCGAGAGAGCTTGGCTACATACACATAAACCCTCAGAACACGGTTGACCCTGAACTTGTACCAAAGATGAACAGAAGGGATGTAATGGTAATCTGTACGGGTACCCAGGGAGAGGTGTACTCTGTCTTGTTCCTGATATCAAAGGGTTGGCACAAGATAAGGGTTCAGGAGGGGGATAGTGTAATAATCTCGGCAAGGATGATACCTGGCAATGAAGCTGCCATTGGAAGGTGCATTGATCAGCTCCTCGATTTTGGTTCAAAGGTCTTTTATCCCGAGGTATCAGATGTACATGCCACTGGTCATGCAACACACGAAGAGATCAGGAAGTCGCTTGATGCCCTTAACCCTGAGATTGTAATGCCCGTTCACGGTGAATTCAGACACATGAAGGCATTAGCCGAAATGGTATTTAGCATGAGGCCTGGGTTTACAGAGGTAGTGCTACCACGAGTAGGACAGGAGCTGGTCCTGGAAAGTTCAGGCATAAGGATTACAGGCGAGGTACCCCACGGCAAATGCTTTGTAGACGGAGAATTCACAGGGGATATAAAGGATGTTGTCCTAAGGGATCGCAGGCATATATCCGAGGGCGGACTCGTAGTAGTGCTTGCAGTACTTGATGCCAATACCTATGGCATTGTATTGGGGCCAGAGGTGATGTGCAA